>CAVJMX010000017.1:0-38628 GCA_963650795.1 Bacteroidales bacterium H4 | reverse complement strand
ATGGATGTAGACAGCATCTCAGAGGCTGTCTGGGAAGCAGCATCCGATTCAGCCTTGATCGCAGAGGCTTCCTCAGATGCCTTTTCAGAATTGTTTTCTGCCTGAGACATACTTGTCGATCCTGATAAAAATCCGCTTTCAGATAAACTCTTTACCATAGATGCACTGATGGATGCTGATTCTGAATTATGGCCGGATAAGCTCTCTACTGTAGAATCACTGTCGGATGCCGCGGTTGAAGCACTATCAGAAGTGCTATCGGCCGTATTGAGACTGTCGACTGCCTCACTGGAAATACTGCCAGAAGTGATCTCAACCAAAGTGGTGCTTTCGCTGGCTACTGTGGAATTGACAACAGAGTTACTCTCTACTACAGACATGGAGAGCTCAGCAGAAGTTTTTTCCTCCTGTCCCAAATCTACCGCACTGTCAACATTTTCCAAATCCTGTTCAATCAGGTCTGCCTCCGCTGCGAATACCACATCCCCCTCGGAAAATACACTTGCTCCGCCCAGAGCAACTCCTACTCCGGCAACACTCTTTAAAATTTTATTTGCCTTTTTATTTTTCATATATTCTCCTCCTTCTTGTACCATTTTCCCCTAAATACTATATATTTCTGCACACTTCTGAATTCCCTCTACTATTTCGGCTGCTTTTCTGTCCTCCAGATCCGTTACCTGCTTTTTCAATTTCCACAGATGCCAGCTTACCCTGCCAGTCTCTGTCAGCAGTCGGATTCTTCTCTGGTAGAACATACATAGCAATATATATGCCAACACAACAAACAGCACTACAATACAAATCATGGCAAAAATCGTATCCCCGTAATATGTATTATGTTGCACTCCAGCCGCTAATGGTACGGAATCTTCCCGAATCTCCGTGATCCGGTAGCCTACCATTTTCCCCATGGCTGAGCAGATCATCATGTTCTTCATAGCAGTCCTCCTATATTGTTTCAATAATAAAGACGGCTCTCCAATGAAAAATGGCTCAGGATTTCTATCCTTTTTTTTCAATAGGTTATATGCTATAATACAATAAGCGCAGGCATTACGCAAGCATTATCGTGTAAGATGAGAGACGTATCAGGCGATGCATATCACAACTAAAGGAGTGAACCTATATGATACAGAATAAGAAATTCATCAAAACCTTCCGTAACACGAAGACCGTACAGCTCATTCTTCTGCTTTTGCTGGAGACTGCCTATGTACTGGTGCTGACCCTGCATCCGGCATTGGGGACACAGCTGTTTGAGAACCAGACACTTTTTATCTTATGCACACTCTCCTGGATCCTTGCCTTATTTAATCTGATCTGGCTGTTATATGATTTTTATAAATTGCGCACCTTTGCCGAAGAGAGCCACGCGCTGAACCGCGCCGCCTTCCTGGATCATCTGACCGGCATCCCCAACCGACACGGACTGGATGTGATCTTCGAGACCTACGATTCCCCGGAGTCTCTGGCACATGTGGCATGCTATATGGTCACCATCACGAATCTGAAAGAAGTCAATCAGACCATGGGACATGTGGTGGGTGATCAGATGTTAAAAGATTTCTCCGGTATCTTAGAGAGCGTCGGCGATGCTTTCGGTGTGGCGGGACGTAACGGCGGCAACGAATTCTTAATGATCGTCAACCAAGGCTCCCACGATACTATGGAGTCTTTTATCGAAAGTCTGGATCAGCAGTTAAAGGAATACAACGAAGAGCACAGCAATGCTCCCATCATGATCCAGTACGCCTACATATTAAACGAAGAAGCCCATGCAGAGTATTTCTCCACTCTGCTGACAGAGACATACAATAAGCTTCACTCTTAAGGAACCCATTAACCCGACAGCGAGACGAACGCATGAAAGATTTGAATATTTCTTACATTGCCGGTCTTGTGATCCGTGCCCAGCACAGCGACTCGGATGCCTTCGCGGAATTGTATGCTCTTACTTATAATAAGGTGTACAACTATACCAGGCATTATCTGCGGGATGATTTTCTAGCCCAGGATGCCATGCAGGAGGTCTACATACTGGCTCTGAAAAACATTACAAAACTGAATGATCCTACTGTTTTTATCGCCTGGCTGAATCGCATCTGCTTCCATGTCTGCTACGATATGACTAAAAAGCAGCGCCCGCAGAACGATTGTCAGGTGCTTAGCCAGGAGATTCTCGATATCGTCCAGGATCCTCGTTTAGATGCCGATCCGGAGCTGCATTATCAGCAGAAGGATGAATATTCCCGGCTGACGGAAGCCTTGGAACAGCTTCCCTTCAATGAAAAACAGGTCCTCATCATGCGCTACTACAATGACATGAAGCTGGAAGAAATCGCCGATGCCATGGAGATCAGCCGAAGCAGTGTGAAACGTTACATTGCCTCCGGACAAGAACACCTGAAAATCAGCATGAGAGGCTAGAAAGGATAAGGATATACCGTTATGTTTTTTCATAAAAAGAACCGCTATGAGCTGGACATGAACACTGCTAACAATGCACTGCAGAATATCCTGTCCACCTGTAACCAGCCGGTCAATACAATTCCCTTTGACAAGCTGGTTCTTCGTAAAAAAGTAAATGCCGCTTCCTATAACCGCCTGATCGTGGCGACGGCTGTGATCTTTGTGCTGACTTTCCTGTCGCCTTTGGTCATCGTTCCCCTCTCCGAGTTAAGCGAGAAGCTGTTTGCCCCCGCTCCCGCGGAGCTTACTTTGGATTACGTGGAGAACAATGTCTTAAGCCTACAGTTTACCGGAGATAACATTCTCTATGATCAGGCTTTTATGGAGACACTGTCCGGTGAGATCATTGCACCGCTTACCGTGGACAGTTCCAAGGGTGTGATCAGTTTCCCTTTCCTTACGGAAGAAGCCAATATTTATGTTCCCGTAAAAGGCGGCGAGACGATACACCTTCTGTTTACTCCCGATGATGTCACGGGAATGACACAATAACAACAGGATGTCGATATTTCTATGCGAATACCCAGATCTATTGCGCGGCTGCGCATTTTACTAATTACATATTGTATGATGGCAGGATTATGCGCCTGCGGTTCCGGGACGGACAACACTCCCGTGAATGCTCCCATCGGGGATTCCACGGCAGCCCCGTCTGCAGAAAGTCACCCGGATGCGGTGGCGGATACCGGCACCGGTACGGATGCCATATCTTCCACGGAACCGGAAAGCACCACTCCGGACGTCCCCCTGCGGGATGCCACTCCGGTATGTCTCGTCCCCAAAGCGGATGGCATCCAGGTCGTCTCCAACGATGTGGCAGTCATCGACTATTCCCATATGTCGGACGGCTATATCTGTGCCAACTATACCGGCACCTGCCCGAAAGTCAAGCTGCGTATCACCGGTCCCGACACCGTGGTGTACACCTATGATCTGCACGGAAACGGCTATGAGACCTTTCCTCTGTCCTCCGGCGACGGTTATTACGATGTAACGATCTATGAGAATATCTCCGGCACGAACTACGCCACCTGCCTGTATGCGGATCTGGAGGTACAGATCACCGATTCCTTCGGTCCTTTCCTCTATCCAAACCAGTACGTGAATTTTAATGCAGACAGCAAAGTGGTGGCGAAGGGACAGGAACTTGCCGAAGGCGCTTCCTCCGACCTGGAAGTAATCACCCGGATCTATGATTATATCACCGAAAATATTACTTACGATTATGACAAAGCTTCCGATCCTCCCACCGGTTATACCTCCGATGTGGATGCGATCCTGACCTACGGCACCGGTATCTGTCTGGATTACGCCGCGGTCATGGCAAGTATGTTACGGAGCCAGCGGATCCCCACCCGGTTGGAAGTCGGCTACGCCCAGGATGCCTACCATGCCTGGATCAGCGTATATACGGCGGATACGGGGTGGCTCAACGGTATTATCGAATTTGACGGCAATGTATGGACACTGGTGGATCCCACCTTTGGTGCCAACACGGATGATAAGACACTGAAGAAGTTCATCGGCGACGGCTCGAATTATATTTTGCAGAAAATGTATTAGTGAAAGGGAACAAAACAAAATGAAGACTACGGAGAAAAAATTACTGTCCAACGAAGAGATTGCGTCCTTCTGCAGCCAGGCTGCCATGCTGTTCCAGGCGGGCATCCCCCCTGTGGAGGGTATGGCGATCTTACAAAGTGACGCCCAGTCCCCGGAAGGAAAGGCGATCTTTGACGAGATCCTCACCGTCTGCAGGCAGGGGGAGAGCTTCCATAAAGCACTGGAATCTACCAATGTGTTCCCGGATTACTGCCTGCATATGATCGCATTGGGTGAGGAATCCGGCAATCTTGATGTCTGTATGCTTTCTCTGGCGGGTTATTATGAGAAGGAGGAGGCGATTTCTCACAGCATAAAGGATGCCGTAACCTATCCTTTTATCATGATTGCCATGATGGCAGCCGTCATCGTCGTGCTGGTCAGCCGCGTCATGCCGATCTTCGAGCAGGTCTATGTGGAACTCGGCAGTGAGATGACCGGTTTCGCCGCATCCCTCTTACGGGTAGGCAATCATCTGAACCATTACTCCTTTATCTTCGTAAGTATTTTGTGTATCCTGCTTCTGTTATACATATTTGCTACCAGGACCCAGTCCGGCAAGCGTATCACCGCCCGTTTCTTAAACTGGTTCCCCCTGACCAGACACTTCTATGAGAGCGTTGCCTGCGAGCGTTTTGCCAGCGGTATGGCACTGACTTTAAGCAGCGGCATGGATACCTACTCCAGCCTTGATATGGTAGCTTCCCTGGTCGGAAATGAGAAAATGAAACAGAAGATTTTAAGCTGTAAGGAAGCCATCAACGCCGGAGCTAATTTTGCGGAAGCGCTGACCGGTGCCGGTATATTCAATCATCTGTATTCCCAGATGGTATCTGTTGGTTTCCGCAGCGGTAATGTGGATGTCGTCCTGAAAAAAATTGCCGACCGCTATGAGGAGAATACCAATCGTAAGCTCCAGTCCATCATTGCTGTTTTAGAGCCTACACTGGTAATCATTCTGTCGGTCATCGTCGGATTGATTCTGTTATCGGTCATCCTGCCTCTGATGGGTATTATGACCAGTATCGGATAGGAGTAAGCCATGAATCGTTTTGAGCAAAAAAACCGTTCCTTCGGACGGAAATTCATCTACCTGCTTCCGGTCCTGGCATTTGTAGTGCTGTTCGTTCTTTTCCTGCAGGGCATCGGGTCGGTCAGCGAATCTACCCTGAATAAGCAGCAGGAAAGCCTGGAGACCGCCCTGGAACGAAGTATTTCCCAGTGCTATGCCGTGGAGGGCTGTTATCCTCCCTCCCTGGAATATCTGAAGCAGCATTACGGACTGTTGTACGATGAGGACAGTTTTTTCATCGACTATGAATACTATGGCAGCAACCTTCTGCCGGAGGTCACCGTGCTCCGCAGAACCGGTGCCCATTAAAGGAGTTCCGATCTATGAACCATAAAACACAGGAAAAACATTTTATTGTGGATATCTTGTTCGTTCTGGCGCTGTTCGGTGTATTCGCCGTCTCCGCGCTGGCTCTTGTCACCATCGGCGCGGATGTCTACCAGCATACGGTGGAGGATATGGATGTGAACTACGAAAGCCGCACCGCCGTATCCTATATTATGGAAAAAGTCAGGCAGAACGATACCGCAGACAGCATCTTTCTAACGACATTGGAGGATGCCCCGGCGCTCTGCATGCTTTCTGAGATCGATGAAGATACATACTGTACCTACCTCTATTATTATGAGGGGCACCTGAAAGAACTCTTCATGCGGCAGGGAGCCTCCCTCGGTGGACAGCTCCTGCCTGCCGGTACGGACATTCTGGAACTTGCGGATCTCGACTTTTCCTATGCGGATGATAATCTGATCCGGGTCTCCTTACAGACACCCTCCGGCGAGACTCATACTTTTTATATCCATGTGCACTGTAGTACTACGGAATAGAATGTTGGAATGATAGAATGATGGAATAATAGAAAGGATTCGGAATTTATTATGAAACACTCCAGATCCAGTTTATTTTTAATGGAAATGATCATAGCGATACTGTTTTTCTCCCTTGCCAGCGCTGTCTGCATCCAGCTGTTCGCCAGATCGCATCTGCTGAGCACACAGACAGTCAATAAAAATCACGCCGTTATCTGGGCACAGAATCTGGCGGAATCCTATCTGGCAGCGGATGGGGATCTTGCTGCCATGGAAGAACTCTTCTCCCCCTCAGATGCGTCCGGCGATACTGCTCTGACTCTGTACTTCGACAGTCAGTGGAATCTGTGTGCGCCCGGTGACAACGCTGTTTTTCTTGCAGAACTGGAGCATAATCCCGAGGCGCGGGAAGGAATTATGGAAGCACAGATCCGGGTGGCAGAGATTGCTTCCACAGACTCCCCCATTTATACACTTTCTGTTATGCATCATACTGCTGAGAGGAGGGGATCCCATGAGTAATTCTTCTAAGAAAAGACAATTTGGTCTGAATATCGGATCCGCGTCCATCCTTTTGGTGTTCGTGATCCTGTGCCTGGTATCCTTTGCCGTCCTCTCTATCGTCAGTGCTAATGCCGACAGCAAGCTCAGCAACCGGGTGCTGGAACGTACTACCGCCTACTACGATGCCTGCAGCCAGGCGGAGCAGTCCCTGGCAGGCATGGATAAGACCTTACAGCGGGTCTATGCTTCCTCCGACAGCGAGGATGCCTATTTCGCCTCTGTGGGACACGGGAAGTCCTACGTGATTCCCATCTCCGATCTGCAGTCCCTGCAGGTGACGATCGAGATCCTCTATCCTGCGTCCGACGATGACACCTTCTACCGGATCACCGCCTGGCAGGTCTTAAATACCGACGAATTACAATAGACTTTTTTAACTGCAAAAAGCTCCCCGGGAAATCCCCGGAGAGCCTTTTTATATATCTTGTTATGATTTACTGATTATCAGCACCGGTTCCTGCTTCTACAGTCTCTGCTTCAACAGGAGCATCTGCATTCTCTGCATCCAGGTCAGTTCCGTCGCTCAGATTCAGTTCTGCATCATCACCGTACATATCGCCACTGAAATCAATGGTCTCTACAGCATCGGTACTCAGTCTGGTGTTACGATATCTCTTCATACCGGTTCCTACAGGAATCAGCTTACCGATGATAACGTTCTCCTTCAGACCGATCAGATTATCTACCTTGCCCTTGATTGCAGCTTCGGTCAGGACCTTAGTGGTCTCCTGGAAGGATGCTGCGGACAGGAAGGACTCGGTTGCCAGTGCTGCCTTGGTAATACCGAGGATAATGCGCTTACCTTCAGCGGGCTCCTTGCCCTCTGCGATCAGCTTCTCGTTCATCTCTTCGAAATCCAGGATATCTACCAGGGTTCCGGGCAGGAACTCGGTATCGCCATTATTCTCGATACGAACTTTCTTCAGCATCTGACGAACCAGGACTTCGATATGCTTATCTGCGATATCTACACCCTGTAAACGGTATACACGCTGTACTTCACGAAGCATGTAATCCTGTACGGCACGGATACCCTTGATCTTCAACAGATCGTGAGGGTTTACACTACCTTCGGTCAGCTCATCGCCGGCCTCCAGTACCTGTCCGTCCACGACCTTGATACGGGAACCGTAAGGAATCAGATATGCCTTGGTATCACCGGTCTCTTCGTTCGTGATGACAACTTCACGCTTCTTCTTGGTATCACGGATCTCAGCCTTACCGCCGAACTCTGCGATGATTGCAAGTCCCTTGGGCTTTCTCGCCTCGAACAATTCCTCGACACGGGGAAGACCCTGTGTGATATCGTCACCTGCGACGCCACCACTATGGAAGGTTCTCATGGTCAGCTGGGTACCGGGCTCACCGATAGACTGTGCAGCGATGATACCAACTGCTTCACCTACCTGTACGGCTTCACCGGTTGCCATGTTGGCACCATAACATTTTGCACAGATACCAACGTGAGAGCGGCAGGTCAGGATCGTACGGATCTTCACTTCCTCAATGGGCTCACCCTGTGCGTTTACACCAACACTTAAGATCTTGGCTGCACGGCTGGGGGTGATCATGTGGTTGTGCTTCACGATCATGTTACCGTCTTTATCATAGATATCCTCGCAGGAATATCTTCCTGTGATTCTGTCTTTCAGACCTTCAATGGTCTCCTTGCCATCCATGAATGCTTTGACTACCATACCGGGGATCTCTGCCTGACCCTCGCAGCAGTCTACTTCACGGATAGAGAGCTCCTGAGATACGTCAACCATTCGTCTGGTCAGATAACCGGAGTCTGCGGTACGCAGAGCGGTATCGGACATACCTTTTCGTGCACCATGTGCGGACATGAAGTATTCCAGTACATCCAGACCTTCACGGAAGTTTGACTTAATGGGCAGTTCGATGGTTCTACCGGTGGTATCTGCCATCAGTCCACGCATACCTGCCAGCTGTTTGATCTGCTGACTGGAACCACGCGCACCGGAGTCTGCCATCATGAAGATGTTATTGTATTTATCCAGACCGGACAGCAGTACGTCGGTCAGCTCTTTATCGGTCTCGTTCCAGGTCTCTACAACAGCACGATAACGCTCTTCCTCAGTGATCAGACCACGTCTGAAGTTGCTTGCGATCTTGTCTACGGTAGCCTGTGCGGCTGCCAGCATTTCACCCTTCTTCTCAGGCACGGTCATATCGGAAATGGATACGGTCATAGCTGCTCTGGTAGAGTACTTGTAACCGATTGCCTTAACGTCATCCAGTACTTCTGCGGTCTTGGATGCTCCGTGGGTATTGATGACCTTCTCCAGAATCTGCTTCAGCTGCTTCTTGCCTACATGGAAGTCTACTTCCAGTTTCATGAAGTTCTCGGGATCGCTTCTGTCTACAAATCCCAGATCCTGAGGCAGGATCTCATTGAAGATGAATCTACCCAGCGTGGACTCTACCGTACCGGTAACGGTCTCACCTGCTGCATTTACCTTGTGCATACGCACATGAATGCGGGAATGCAGTGTCAATGCCTGGTTCTCATATGCCAGAATTGCCTCGTTTACACTCTTGAAGTACTTGCCTTCGCCGATTGCACCGGGTCTCTCCTGGGTCAGATAGTAGATACCGAGTACCATATCCTGGGAAGGAACGGCTACGGGGCCACCATCGGAGGGCTTCAGTAAGTTGTTGGGAGACAGCAGCAGGAAACGACACTCTGCCTGTGCCTCCTGGGACAGAGGAAGATGTACAGCCATCTGGTCTCCATCGAAGTCAGCGTTGAATGCGGTACATACCAGAGGATGCAGCTTGATTGCCTTACCTTCTACCAGGATGGGCTCAAACGCCTGAATACCAAGTCTGTGCAGTGTCGGCGCACGGTTCAGCATAACAGGATGTTCCTTGATTACCTCTTCCAGCACATCCCATACCTGGGTATCCAGTCTCTCTACCAGCTTCTTCGCATTCTTAATATTCTGGCTGATTCCCTTTGCTACCAGCTCTTTCATTACAAAGGGCTTAAACAGCTCGATTGCCATTTCCTTGGGCAGACCACACTGATAAATCTTCAGTTCCGGTCCTACGACGATAACGGAACGTCCGGAGTAGTCTACACGCTTACCTAACAGGTTCTGACGGAAACGACCGGTCTTACCCTTTAACATATCGGACAGAGACTTCAGTGCTCTGTTGCCGGGTCCGGTAACAGGACGTCCGCGTCTGCCGTTATCGATCAGAGCGTCTACAGCTTCCTGCAGCATTCTCTTCTCGTTACGAACGATAATATCGGGAGCACCTAACTCTAACAGTCTCTTCAGACGGTTATTACGGTTGATGATCCTTCTGTACAGGTCATTCAGGTCGGAGGTTGCGAAACGTCCGCCGTCCAGCTGTACCATAGGACGAAGATCGGGAGGAATTACCGGGATCACATCCATGATCATCCATTCGGGCTTATTGCCGGATTCACGGAATGCTTCCACGACTTCCAGTCTCTTGATGATACGGGCACGCTTCTGACCGGAAGATTCCTTCAGACCAGCCTTCAGCTCTTCTGCATCTTTCTCCAGGTCGATAGCCTGCAGCAGCTCTTTGATAGCTTCTGCACCCATACCTACACGGAACTTGTTGCCCCAGGTCTCTCTTGCATCCTGATATTCCTTCTCGGACAGCACTGCCTTGTACTCAAGGTTCGTGGTTCCCGGATCCAGAACGATATAGGAAGCGAAGTACAGAACCTTCTCCAGGATTCTGGGAGACAGATCCAGGATCAGACCCATACGGCTGGGGATACCTTTGAAATACCAGATATGGGATACGGGAGCAGCAAGCTCGATGTGTCCCATACGCTCTCTACGAACGCTCGCCTTGGTAACTTCTACACCACAACGGTCGCAGACAACGCCCTTATATCTGATCTTTTTATATTTACCGCAATGACATTCCCAGTCCTTGCTGGGTCCGAAAATTCTCTCACAGAACAGACCGTCTCTCTCGGGCTTCAGTGTTCTATAGTTGATTGTCTCCGGCTTTAACACCTCGCCATGGGACCACTCCCGGATTTTCTCCGGGGAAGCTAATCCGATTTTGATGGCATCAAATGTCATAGGCTGGTAGGTTGTTTCATTTTTTGTTTCTGACATTAATGGCACTCCCTTCTAAACAAACTATACAAAGCATTAAAATTCATCGTCACTGCCTTCAAAGCTATCATCGGTGTAATCGTCATCAACATAATCGTCGTCATCGGAGTTCACCAGTTCACCGTTGTCATCAAATTCCTGTGACTGATAGCCCATCTCGCCAAGGGAGCCCTTGTCGTAATCGTCATCGTACTTACGATCACCTTCCATCTCATAACGGTAATCGGTATCACCGTAATCGACGGTCTCCATGATCTCAACCTCGGTCTGATCCTCACGCAGCACTCTGACATCCAGACCCAGTGCCTGCAGCTCCTTCAGCAGAACCTTGAAGGACTCGGGGATACCGGGCTCAGGGATATTGTCTCCCTTGATGATTGCTTCGTAAGTCTTCACACGTCCCACAACATCATCGGACTTCACAGTCAGAATCTCCTGCAGGGTGTAGGATGCACCATACGCCTCCAGTGCCCATACTTCCATCTCTCCGAAACGCTGACCGCCGAACTGAGCTTTACCACCCAGAGGCTGCTGTGTTACCAGGGAGTACGGTCCGGTAGAACGCGCATGGATCTTATCATCTACCAGATGATGCAGTTTCAGGTAATGCATGTGTCCGATGGTTACAGGACCGTCGAAATATTCTCCGGTTCTACCGTCGCGCAGACGTACCTTACCGTCTCTGGAAATGGGAACGCCCTTCCATACGGATCTGTGGTCTCTGTTCTCGGACAGATACTGCATAACTTCAGGGAGAAGCTCCTCACCGTGCTTGCTGGTGAAGGTCTCTCCTGCCCAGGGCTTGCCGTCTGCGGTAGTTTCCTGACCCTTTTCTTTCCACTCTGCACTCTCTGCATCGTCGAAAGGAAGGTTTACATAATCGTTGGCAAGATCCAACGTATCCATAATATCTTTCTCGTTTGCGCCATCGAAGACAGGTGTTGCCACATTGAATCCCAGTGCCTTGGCAGCCAGGGAAAGGTGGATCTCCAGAACCTGTCCGATATTCATACGGGAAGGCACGCCCAGAGGATTCAGCACGATGTCCAGAGGACGTCCGTTGGGCAGATAAGGCATATCTTCTACGGGAAGCACGCGGGATACGACACCCTTGTTACCGTGACGACCTGCCATCTTATCACCTACGGAGATCTTTCTCTTCTGTGCAATGTAAATACGGACTGCCTGATTTACTCCGGGTGCCAGCTCGTCGCTGTTCTCGCGGGTAAATACCTTGGCATCCACTACAATACCATATTCACCATGAGGTACCTTTAAGGAGGTATCTCTTACTTCTCTTGCCTTCTCACCGAAGATGGCACGCAACAGTCTCTCTTCTGCGGTCAGCTCGGTCTCTCCCTTAGGGGTAACCTTACCTACCAGAATATCACCGGCACGAACCTCTGCACCGATACGGATGATACCTCTGTCATCCAGATCCTTCAGTGCATCATCACCGACACCGGGAACATCGCGGGTGATCTCTTCGGGTCCTAACTTGGTATCGCGTGCTTCTGCCTCATACTCCTCGATATGAACGGAAGTATATACATCATCACGTACCAGTCTCTCACTTAACAGAACCGCATCCTCGTAGTTGTAACCTTCCCAGGTCATGAAACCGATCAGAGGGTTCTTACCCAGTGCCAGCTCACCCTGTGAAGTGGAAGGACCGTCTGCAATGACCTGACCGGCAGCTACATGGTCGCCCTTGAATACAATGGGCTTCTGATTGTAGCAGTTGGACTGGTTACTACGGGAGAACTTGGTCAGATGGATCTCTGCCTTCTCACCGTCATCGTAAGCAATGCGAATCGTCTTGGAAGATACATAGGTAATGGTTCCGGGTTTCTTCGCCACTACGCAGACACCGGAGTCCACCGCTGTCTTTACTTCCATACCGGTACCTACTACAGGAGCCTCGGTGCTTAACAGAGGCACAGCCTGACGCTGCATGTTAGATCCCATCAGCGCACGGTTCGCATCATCATTCTGCAGGAACGGAATCAGCGCGGTAGCCACAGAAAATACCATTCTCGGGGATACGTCCATGTAATCAAACATAGCCTTGGGATATTCCTGGGTCTCTTCACGGAAACGTCCGGATACAGAATTTCTTACGAAATATCCTTCTTCATCCAGTGCCTCGTTCGCCTGTGCCACATGGTAATTATCTTCTTCGTCAGCAGTCATGTAGACTACTTCATCGGTAACGCGGGGGTTCTTGGGATCGGACTTGTCGATCTTACGGTAAGGAGCCTCTACGAAACCATATTCATTAATTCTTGCATAGCTTGCAAGAGAGTTGATCAGACCGATGTTAGGACCTTCGGGAGTCTCGATAGGGCACATTCTTCCGTAATGGGAGTAATGTACATCTCTAACCTCGAATCCGGCACGATCTCTGGACAGACCGCCGGGACCCAGTGCAGACAGACGTCTCTTGTGGGTCAGCTCACCTAAGGGGTTATTCTGATCCATGAACTGAGACAGCTGGGAAGATCCGAAGAACTCCTTCACTGCTGCGGTCACGGGCTTGATATTGATCAGAGACTGGGGAGAAATATCCTCAGCATCATGTGTGGTCATACGCTCACGTACCACTCTCTCCATTCTGGACAGACCGATACGATACTGGTTCTGAAGCAGTTCGCCTACCGCACGGATACGTCTGTTGCCCAGATGATCGATATCGTCATCGTTGCCCAGACCGTACTCCAGATGCATATTATAGTTAATGGAAGCTAAGATATCTTCCTTGGTAATATGCTTGGGTACCAGTTCATGTACGTTCTTCTTGATCGCTTCTGCCAGCTTCTCGGGATCGTCACCGAACTCCTCTAAGATCTTGGCAAGAACAGGATAGTATACCAGCTCATGGATACCGAAATCTCTGGGATTGCAGTCTACATAATGAGTCAGGTCTACCATCAGGTTGGACAGTACTTTTACATTTCTCTCTTCTGTCTGAATATATACGAAAGGAACTGCGCTGTTCTGAATGGTATCAGCCAGTTCTGCCGTTACCTTATCGCCTGCGGACGCGATCACTTCACCGGTGGAAGGATCTACCACATCTGCAGCCAGGATCTGATGACGGATACGGTTCTTCAGAGCTAATTTCTTATTAAATTTATATCTTCCGACTTTGGCTAAATCATATCTTCTGGGGTCGAAGAACATAGCATTGATCAGGCTCTCTGCGCTCTCAACACTTAAAGGCTCACCGGGACGGATCTTTTTGTATAACTCTAACAGACCCTCCTGATAATTCTCAGCAGTGTCCTTGGTAAAGCTTGCCTCGATCTTGGGCTCGTCGCCGAAAAGCTCACGGATCTCGTCGTTGGTACCGATGCCCAGTGCACGGATCAGTACAGTGATGGGAACCTTACGGGTTCTGTCCACACGTACATAGAAGACATCGTTGGAGTCAGTCTCATACTCCAGCCATGCACCACGGTTCGGGATTACGGTACAGGTAAAAAGCTTCTTACCGATCTTATCATGTCCGATTCCGTAGTAGATGCCGGGAGAACGAACCAGCTGGCTGACGATAACACGCTCTGCGCCATTGATTACGAAAGTTCCGGTCTCAGTCATCAGAGGAAGATCGCCCATGAAAATCTCATGCTCACTGATCTCTTCCTTCTCCTTATTATAGAGACGGACCTTAACCTTAAGAGGTGCTGCGAAGGTAGCATCTCTCTCTTTACACTCTTCGATAGAATACTTCACTTCGTCCCTGCAGAGTTCAAAATCCACAAATTCCAGACTTAAGGCACCGCTGTAGTCAGCGATCGGAGAGATGTCGTCAAAGACTTCCTTCAAGCCTTCGTCTAAAAACCACTGATAGGAGTCCTTCTGGACCTCGATCAGATTGGGCATCTCTAAAACCTCTTCCTGTCTTGAATAACTCATACGCATAACCTTGGTACCGGCAATCGGACGTATTCTGTTCTTTTCCATTGACATTTCACCCCGTTCTTTCAGATTTAAAGCCTATTTTGCGTCGGCAACAATGCAGTATATATAAACGTCAAATTTTATGCATGACAAATAAGCATAGCACCGCACAATAGTGCACTATCCATAATAGCACAATGATGGGAATACGTCAAGGAAATATTTTGAATATTTTTGAAAAAATGATAACTATTCAGAGCAAAAAGGAAGCCTCGTAGAGGCGATTTTGCGAATGGGGTTCTGAATAGCTACTAAAAATGAAAAATGAGAAAATAATAATAAGAAAGAACCATGCACCGGCAGGTGCCGGCACATGGTCCGTCATATACTGGTTAAAAATTACTTCAGAGTAACCTTTGCGCCAACTTCCTCAAGCTTCTTCTTGATGTCCTCAGCCTCTTCCTTAGAAGCGCCTTCCTTAACAACCTTAGGAGCTCCGTCAACTACGTCCTTAGCTTCCTTCAGACCCAGACCGGTTACTTCACGAACAACCTTGATAACCTTAACCTTCTCAGCGCCAACCTCGGTCAGCTCTACGTCGAACTCGGTCTTCTCTTCTGCTGCTTCGGCAGGGCCAGCTGCTGCTACAACAACTCCAGCTGCTGCAGATACACCGAACTCCTCCTCGCAAGCCTTTACGAGATCATTTAACTCTAATACAGATAACTCTTTGATAGCATCGATTAATTCCTGTGCTGTTAACTTAGCCATTTTAATTTCCTCCATTTGAAATATTTTGATGAATTGTCAATTAGCTGCAACTATTATTCAGCTGCGGGTGCTTCTTCAGCGGGAGCTGCTGCTTCGCAGGCTGCTGCGCCGCCTTTTTCAGCCAGCTGATTCATAACACGTGCAAAATTGGTGATAGGACTCTGTAAGCTGCCAAGCAGTTTGGAGATGAGTACGTCTCTGGAAGGGATGCTAGCGATATTAGCCATGCCCTTAGCATCATAAACAGTACCTTCTACCACACCGGCCTTGATCTCAAGCTTATCAGCAGTCTTAGCGAACTGAGCCAGTACTCTTGCGGGAGCAGTTGCATCCTCGGTAGAGTAAGCCATTGCGCTGGGTCCTTCCAGATACTCGGACAGACCTTCGAACTGTGTACCCTTGAACGCGAAGTTCATCATGGTGTTCTTGTAAACCTTGTAGGTAACTCCTGCCTCACGTAAGCTCTTACGTAACTGGGTATCCTGCTCAACAGTAAGTCCACGGTAGTCTACCAGAACTACAGACTGGGCATCCTTGATACCAGCAGAAATCTCTTCTACTACAGGCTGTTTTAATTCAACTTTTGCCATTTTTTTACCTCCTTATAGATTTTGTGCCGATAAGAAGAATATAAATAGAATCCTGCTCACAGGATTCTACGTCTGCGGTGAATCGCTTTAGCGATATATTCCACTTCGCCGCAGTGCGATCCTCGCGGAGCGTTTTGCTTTATAGGATAAAATCCTATAAAGTAAAAAAATCTCTCTGAAGACACAGAGAGATGACATAATCATACTTATCTCCTCGGCAGGACTTACGCGCGGTCTCCCTTGCACCTGCTGTCTTCGGCATGGTTTAACAACCTCAAATAGGATAGCATAGGAGACCGTGCTTGTCAAGGATTATTTAATAATTTTCTGCATGAATTTCAAAATAGCTCTGGGGATGGTTACATACGGGGCAGACCTCCGGTGCTTTGGTACCTACCACGATGTGTCCGCAGTTTCTGCACTCCCATACTTTTACTTCACTCTTCTCGAATACCTTTGCAGTCTCCACATTGTTCAGAAGCTCACGATATCTGTCCTCATGGTGTTTCTCGATCTCACCTACCATGCGGAATTTCTTTGCCAGCTCAGGGAATCCTTCGTTCTCTGCGGTTACGGCAAAGTCTTCATACATGTCGGTCCACTCAAAGTTCTCTCCATCGGCCGCTGCTGCGAGGTTCGCCTTGGTATCGCCGATGCCGTTCAGCTCCTTGAACCACATTTTTGCATGTTCTTTTTCGTTGTCAGCGGTCTTTAAGAAAATAGCTGCAATCTGCTCGTAACCTTCCTTCTTCGCTACGGAAGAAAAATAAGTGTATTTGTTGCGCGCCTGAGATTCTCCGGCAAATGCTGCCTGAAGATTCTTCTCGGTCTGAGTTCCCTGGTATTTGTTCATAGTGGTTTCTCCTTCTCTTTTCGTCTAATATACCCTTTCGGGGCAACCTTTATTCTAAAGCACACGATTTCTCCGTTCTTCGAACTCTCGAAATCGTAAGTGTATTCTATCACAAAAACCGCCTCACTGTAAACAGTGAAGCGGCTCTTCTTGCATTCGTTATCTAATTAGATTAGAGATCAGATTAGAATTTTGCAACGCTGACCTTAACGCCAGGTCCCATAGTGCTGGTCAGTGTGATGCTTCTCAGATACTGACCCTTTAATGCGCTGGGCTTAGCCTTTACGATAGCGTCCATAAGTGCGTTGAAGTTCTCCTGCAGAGCTTCCTCAGAGAAAGAAGCCTTACCAACGGGAACATGCACGATGTTGGTCTTGTCAAGTCTGTACTCGATCTTACCGGCTTTGATATCGTTAACTGCCTTGGTTACATCCATGGTTACGGTACCAGCCTTAGGGTTAGGCATTAAGCCCTTAGGTCCGAGAACCTTACCCAGACGACCTACAACACCCATCATATCAGGGGTTGCTACTACAACGTCGAAGTCCAGCCATCCTTCGTTCTGGATCTTCGGGATCAGCTCCTCGCCGCCAACATAATCAGCGCCTGCTGCTTCAGCCTCGTTGATCTTGTCGCCCTTTGCGAATACCAGAACTTTTACAGTCTTACCGGTTCCGTTAGGCAGTACAACTGCGCCACGGATCTGCTGCTCAGCGTGACGTCCGTCACAACCGGTTCTGATGTGAACCTCGATGGTCTCATCGAATTTAGCAGTTGCAGTTTTCTTAACCAGAGCGATAGCATCGTTGGGCTCATAAAATGTAGCACGATCTACCAGCTTGGCAGCTTCGGTATATTTCTTACCATGTTTCATTATTTTACCTCCTAGGTTCCAGCGGCAATATTAATTGCCTCCCAAATATTTATAAGTTACTCCTCAACAACAATACCCATGCTGCGTGCAGTACCAGCGATCATGCTCATAGCTGCTTCCAGGCTTGCTGCATTCAGATCCGGCATCTTCATCTCAGCGATTTCCTGAACCTTAGCCTTGGAAATGGTAGCTACCTTGGTCTTGTTAGGAACGCCGGAACCGGACTTAATGTTGCAGGCTTTCTTTAACAGTACTGCTGCAGGGGGAGTCTTTGTAACGAAACTAAAGCTTCTGTCTGCATATACAGTAATAACTACGGGAATGATAAGATCTCCCTTGTCTGCTGTTCTTGCGTTGAACTGCTTTGTAAATTCAACGATGTTCACCCCGTGCTGTCCAAGTGCAGGACCAACAGGGGGAGCCGGTGTTGCTTTGCCGGCAGGGATCTGTAACTTGATATATCCTTCTACTTTCTTTGCCATTGTGGCACCTCCTATAATGTGGTAATTCGGCGCAGGCTGCCTTGTTGCTCGCCTCCTGCTCCCACTGGAACGTTGCCGTTCCTTTTGTGCTGCCTCTCTCAGATCCTTACGGATCCGAAAGTTTATATTTTATTCCGGAAATCCGGAAGAAAATATCTGTGTAAGCTAATTAAAGCTTTCTGACCTCTGCAAAGCTGATTTCCACAGGGGTCTCTCTTCCAAACAGTTCTACATTGATGGTAGCTGTCTGTTTGCCATAGTCCAGTTTCTGCACCACTCCGACAGTATCCTTCCATACTCCGGCTACTACAGCGATGCTGTCGCCCTCGCCAAAGTCGATGGATACGTTCTCGGTCTTAATGCCCAAAGGCTTCATCTCAGCTTCTGTAAGAGGTACAGGTTTACTTCCGGGACCTACGAAACCGGTCACACCACGGGTATTACGAACGACATACCAGGTATCATCGTTCATTTCCATATTAAGAAGCACATATCCGGGGAACATCTTCTTGGATACCGTCTTGCGGGCTCCGTCCTTCAGCTCCACCACATCCTGCATAGGAACTCTTACTTCCAGAATCTGTTCTGCCAGGTTCTTGTTGTTCTCTATGGTCTTCTCGATATTGGCTTTGACCTTGTTCTCGTATCCTGAATAGGTATGGACTACATACCATTTTGCCTCTGCCATACAATCACCCTCGCTCTATAATGATGTTAAGAAGTTTACGCCGTACTGGATAAAATAATCCAGAACCGCAATAATCACACCAACTACAACTGATATTGCAACAACCGCTACGGATTGCTTCAATGTGGATTGTTTGTCCGGCCATGAAATTTTCTTAAATTCAGCTTTTACGCCTTTAAAGAAACTGGGGCGCTTCTGTTTTTCTGCGGAATCTCCCATTTCGACCTCCCATACTAGAACGGCTGATTATTTGGTTTCTTTGTGCAATGTATGTGTTTTGCAGAATCTACAATACTTCTTGGTTTCCATTCTATCAGGATGAGTCTTCTTATCCTTGGTAGTATTGTAGTTACGCTGCTTGCACTCGGTACATGCTAAAGTAATTTTTGTACGCATTTTTCTACCTCCACGTGTTTTCTGATCTCTAAATTTAAGCATAAAAAAAAGACCTAAATCTCATCTCGCTTGGATACTATAACATAATCCGGCTTTCCCGTCAACTGTTTTCCCGAAAATCCCTTTATTTTTCTTGTTCTTTTCTTGTTTCTTCTTATTATTTATGTTATAATCCCCTCATGAAAGTGGGTTACTGTAATTTTTGAAAATATCCTTGATCACGGAGGGGAAAGGAGATATCTATGAGTGCAGTTCTCAACGCAGTATACAACAATTATCTGGCGGCGTACTCGCCGAGACAGCTGACGAAATACGACACTCATAAAAAGAGTGAGCTTCGCAGTGTCTATAATTCCATTATAAAACTGAACAAAGACGCACCCTGGTATCTTCCCACCACCAGTAAGGATACCCAAAATTATGCCGTGGATCTGAAAGAGAACGCCCGAGAGCTTCACAACTCGATTGCACAATTAGGCGGTCTGGAGCAGGACGGCATGTTCCGCAAAAAAAGTGCCTACTCCACAGACGAGTGCGTCGCTGAGGTCACCTATATCGGTTCCGAAGCCACTTCCGCCGCCTCTCCGGAATTCGATCTGGAAGTACGGGAGCTTGCTACTCCGCAGGAGAACCTGGGATATTTTCTTCCGGATCTGGCGACCACGCTTGCTCCGGATACTTATTCTTTCGATATCGCCGTCAATGACATGAACTACGAATTCCAGTTCAATATCGGCGAAGGAGATACGAACCGGCAGATCATGGAACGTCTGTCCCGCCTGATCAACAATGCGGATATCGGCATCACCGCTGAGGTAGCGGAATCCGATTCCCGGTACGCTCTCCGCCTGACTTCCGATGCCACAGGTGTCCCTACCGGCAGACCGTATCATTTCCGGGTCAGCGACGATCATACCAGTAAGACTTCCGGTGTCGTGGACAACATGGGGCTGAATTATATCAGCCATCCCGCCGGTAACGCCAGCTTCCTGATCAACGGTGAGGAACGTTCTTCTTCCTCCAACCATTTCACGGTCGGCAAGCTGTTCGATGTACAGATCAAGGCAGTAAGTCCCGAAGATACACCGGTACATATTGGTCTGAAGACGGATACCGAATCCATTACCGACAATATCAACCAGCTGGTGGGCAGCTACAACAGCTTCGTCCGGGCAGCATCCTCCTATCTGGAGACGCAGTCCAGAAGTAAGCAGTTGGTAAGGGAATTTTCTTCCATTGCTTCCCATTACAGCACTTCCTTAGAAAGCATGGGTATGCATCTGGATGATGACGGTACGCTCTCCATCAATGACGATATGCTGCGGCAGACTGCAGCGTCATCGGGGAATGATCTGTCAGCTTTCAGTGTATTAAAAGATTTCAGCAGTTCCCTGTTACGTAAAAGTGATCAGGTCTCGCTGAATCCGATGGATTATGTAGACAAAAAAATTGTGGCCTACAAAAATCCCGGTCACAACTTCATCAGTCCTTATACCACCAGTGCTTACAGCGGCATGATGTTTAACAGCTACTGCTGATCCCTTAATTTAGGGAATCGACAGTAGCTGTTTTCATTTACTTATTTAATTATTTAGTTTTCTTGGCTTTTGCCTTGTACTTATCGATCTGTACAAAGTCATCCATCAGCTCCAAGATCTTGTCCCGACCTGTCTGGTTCAGTTTCACATAATTCTGCATTACACGATTCTCCAGCAACTGTGCTCCCAGGGAAGCATCCCTCTCCAGTGATGAAAAATCTACAGGATTCAGACTCAGCTTGTCGCACATTTTGATAACTGTTCCGTACGCCATCCCTTCAATGCCGCGCTCCAGAGCCGTTACCAGTGTGCTGTAGGGGATGTTCATCTCCATGGCAAACTGTCTGACACTGCGATACTGTCTTAAGATCTCTTTTTTTAAGATTTCCGCCTTAGTCATATTATTTATTCCTCCACGTATCCTCTAGACTTGGTACAGCTTTAATATACGATTTTCCGTATTCTATTTCAAGTTAAAAACAGAAAATTAAGAATTTCGACGAAATTTTAACAATATTTTTATATTTTCTCCAGGCTCTCCAGCCAGATTCTCGCGCAGGCATCACTGGGCATGCGCAGATCTCCTCTGGGGGATAATGCCACGCTTCCCACCTTCGGTCCGTCCGGCAGGCAGGAACGCTTAAACTGCTGGGTGAAAAATCTCCGGTAGAAATTCTTCAGCCATTTTTTAATCGTCTCTGTATCATAGGCTCCCGCAAAGGTCTCCTTCGCGATCCGGTACACTTTATCCGGAGTATAACCGCAGCGCAGCATATAATATAAGAAGAAGTCATGCAGTTCATAAGGTCCCACCAGGTCTTCCGTCTTCTGGGCAATATTCCCCGCTACCGGCGGAAGCAGTTCCGGGCTCACCGGCGTATCCAGCACATCCTTAAGTACCTTTGTGAGTTCTTCGTTTTCGCAGGTATCCGCATAATACTGCACTAGGTGTCTTACCAGTGTCTTCGGCACGCCCGCATTGACGCCGTACATGGACATATGGTCTCCGTTGTAGGTTGCCCAGCCCAACGCCAGCTCCGACATGTCTCCCGTACCGATGACCAGGGCATTCTCCTTGTTGGCAATATCCATAAGCACCTGGGTACGTTCTCTCGCCTGTCCGTTCTCATAAGTCACATCATGACATTCCATATCCTGACCGATATCCGCAAAATGTCCGGTGACCGCCTCCCGGATATCCACTTCCCGCAGGGTCGTGCCCAGGGTCTTTGCCAGCAGGCAGGCATTTTCATAGGTCCGATCCGTGGTGCCGAAGCAGGGCATGGTCACAGCAATGATCCCTTTTCTTGCAAGTCCCAGCAGATCAAACGTCCGCACGGTCACTAACAGTGCCAGTGTGGAGTCCAGTCCTCCGGAGATTCCAAGCACCGCCGTCTTACCGCCGATATGCTCATAACGTTTTTTCAGACCGTATGCCTGAATGGATAAAATATCTTCACATCTTCTGTTGCGAAGGGCAGGATCTTCCGGAACAAAAGGATGTGCTGCGAACTTCCGCTCCAGTTTTGTCTCGGTCCGTTCCATGGAAAAAGGAATCGTAAGATAAGTCTTCTCCGGTCTCCTGCCGAAAGTCCCCATTCTTCTGCGCTCACTGTTTATTTTGAGCACATCCAGGTCAGTGTAGAGAATGCCCGTAGAGAACCGTGCAGACTGTGCCAACAGCGTTCCGTTCTCCGCAATCAGATTGTGCCCGCCGAATACCAGATCCTGCGTAGATTCCCCTTCTCCTGCGGAAGTGTAAATGTATCCACACAGAAGTCTTGCGCTGGCGGATGTCACCAGGAGCTTGCGATAGTCGTCCTTGGATACCGTCTCATTGGAAGCCGACAGATTGGCGATCACCGTTGCCCCCGCCAGTGCATGAGAAGTGGACGGCGGATCCGCTACCCACAGATCCTCACAGATCTCACAGCCGAGCACCAGCTCCGGCAGTTCCACACAGTGAAACAGCAGATTCGTCCCGAAGGGGATCTCCCATTTTCCCAGGCGGTAGTTTGTCACCGTTTCCTCTCCCGGCGTAAAATGTCTGCCCTCGTAAAATTCCGCATACATCGGAATATTTTTCTTCGGGATCATTCCCAGGATATCTCCACAGTAAAGTACCGCAGCCACATTGTACAGGCGTCCGTCCTTTTCCACGGGAAGTCCCAGAAGGATCAGTGCCTCCAGTCCGGCAGTCTCCTCGGCGATGGTGAGCAGCGCTTCATTCGCCTTTTCCAGCAGAAGATTCTGCAAAAAAAGATCGTTACAGGTGTAACCGGTGATACATAATTCCGGAAACACTACGATCTTCGCTCCATGTTCTGCCGCCTCTTTTGCCTGGGCGCAGATTGCCTGTGCATTATAAACCGGATCCGCCACCCGGATCACCGGTGTGGCGGATGCAACTTTGACAAATCCCTGTTTCATAAGCTTCCTCACTTTACGGAATTCATTACTGAATCATCTCTTTTAGTTCATCCACGGTAAAGTTATAGTTTTTATTGCAGAAATGGCAGTTCACTTCGATGGTCTCTCCGTCATCGATCATGGACTGCAGTTCTTCTCTTCCAATGCTGATCAGAGCCTTACGCACTCTGTCCTTGCTGCAGTTACAGGAAAATTCCACGGGAAGCGTATCGGTGATTTCCACATCCATGCCGTCCAACAGCACGTTAAGCATCCCTTCCGGTGTCTTACCGGCATCCAGCATGCTCGTCACGGAAGAGAGGTTTTTAATATTCTCTTCCAGTCTGCTGATGGTCTCTTCTTCCGCGAAGGGCATCAGCTGTACGATAAACCCACCTGCCCGACGAACTGTATTGTCTCTGTTCATCAATACACCCAGTCCTACCACAGAGGGCACCTGCTCGGATACGGCGAAATAATAGGTCAGGTCTTCCGCGATCTCTCCGGTCTGCAGTTCGGTCTGTCCCACATAAGGATCCTTCAGACCCATATCCCGGATCACGCTTAAGACACCTGTGCCCACGGCACCGCCTACATCCAGTTTCCCCTGAGCGTTTGCCGGCAGGATGACATCGGGTACGTTAGCGTAGCCCTTTACATGTCCGTTACCGTCCGCAGTGACCGTGAGTCCCCCGATGGGACCGTCTCCCTTGATCTGCAGGGTGATCAGTTCGTCCTCTCCTTTTAACATGCTGCCCATCATGGCTCCGGCACTGAGGAGTCTTCCCAGTGCAGCTGTGACAACGGGGCTTGTATTGTGCGCCGCGCGTGCAGTCTCCACTGTTTCTTTCGTCGTGCAGGCGAATGCACGGATCTGTGCATTTGCTGCGGTTGCGCGTACCATATAATCGTTCATTCTTAATTCACGTACCTTTCTGTCTGTCGCTTTCTACAGCTTTTTTTGCTGCTCTTTTGCTACGATATATACTCTCTCGCTGATCTCGGTCGCCGCCTCACCGGTATCGGAGTCCCGTACCTCCACAATGGCAAGCCCTGCCTGTTCCAGTAAACCCGTCATCTGCTCCACGGTATATCCCCGCTGCAGATGGGTCTCTGTGAATCTGTGGAAAGTCTCTCCTTCTTCCTGTACGAAGATGGTCAGATCATACTCGTTGATCTCCTCTTCCGGATCGTAATAGTTCTCCCAGATAAAACTGCAGTCGTCGCGGTTCTCCGCGATGGTGGTGTTGCCGATGACTTCCCGATATTTGTAGGCGGTGTTAAAATCAAAAATAAATATGCCGCCGGGATAGAGATAATTATTCACCAGTCCAAATACCTGCAGCAGTTCCTCTTCCTCCAGTATATAGTTCACGGAATCGCAG
The DNA here is from genome assembly GCA_963650795.1 of Bacteroidales bacterium H4. Lineage (GTDB taxonomy): Bacteria > Bacillota > Clostridia > Lachnospirales > Lachnospiraceae > Acetatifactor. The sequence continues at coordinate 14,087 of CAVJMX010000017.1, read as the reverse complement.
ACGCTGATCACCGTTCCCACGGTGGAATACAGATCCAGCTCCCGCATGTCCTGATGGAGATAGAGGATCTCCGAACCGCTTTCTGCCTTTTTGTCCATGGCAATGTTCAGCATTTCGTCGGAATTGTCCACGCCAATACAGTCATAGCCTTTCTGATACAGCAGTTCCGTCAGAGTTCCCGTGCCGCACCCTAAGTCCACTACCAGATTCCGCTCGGAATCCAGGATCCCTTCCGCATCCCGCGTAGGTTTGGATACCCCGTAAGCCGCAATCAGCTCATCGAGACGGTCGCACCACATCTCATAAGGCGTGTTGTCCATGAGTTCATCGTATACTCTTGCAAAGTCTGTGTAGATTTCTTCTGTATTTTCCATAATTACAGTTTCCCCGTTTTTAGAAAATAGTTCCCAGCGCTCCAAAGACACCCATGCTGAGCAGTCCCATGATCACACCTGCCAGTACCACACCCAGCATTACGGCAATGACGCTGGACTTAAAATCCATGTCCAAGAGACTGGCTGCCAGAGTTCCGGTCCAGGCACCGGTTCCGGGAAGCGGGATACCTACGAAGAGAAGCAGTGCCACGAACAGACCTCTGCCCGCTTTTGCCTGCAGCTTCTGTCCGCCCTTATGTCCTTTTTCCAGACAGAATGTGAAGAACTTACCGATGACCGGCTTGTCCGCACCCCATTCCAGTACTTTTCTTGCGAAGAAAAAGATAATGGGAACTGGAAGCATATTCCCCAGGATACAGATAATGTAGCTGGGAAACAGCGGCAGATTCATGCCTACGGCAATGGGAATGGCACCACGCAGCTCGATCAGGGGAACCATGGATACCAGGAAAATCATCAAATATTTTTTTAACATGTGTTTACTCCAATTCTTTTCTTTTTAAATTATGCCCGCTTTTCCAGATATTCTTTCAGGAAAACAATTAGGCGGTCCATTTCCTCATCCGTACCGACAGTGATACGCAGGGAATTGGCAATTCTTTCTTTATTCCAGTGTCTGACATAGATGTCTGCTGCGCGAAGTGCCCGGAACAGCTCTTCCGCGGGTACTTCCTTATGGGATGCGAAGATAAAGTTAGCCTTGGAATCCGGGAAAGCAAATCCCAGATCTGCAAGCTCTTTTTTCACACGCTCTCTGGTAGCTACGATCTTCGCCGTAGTTGCCTTAAAATAAGCATCATCCTTCACTGCTTCCACGCCCATGATCTGGGAAGGCAGGTTCATGGTGTAAGAGTTGAAGGAAAACTTCACGTCATTCAGATAGTGGATCAGCTTCTCATTACCAATGCAGAAGCCGATACGCATTCCCGCCATAGCTCTGGACTTGGAAAACGTCTGCACTACCAGGAGATTTTCGTATTTCTCAAGCAAAGGCAAAGCACTCCTACCGCCGAAATCCACATAAGCCTCATCCACGATCACTACTACGTCCGGATTCGCCTGCAGAATCTCTTCAATGAGTTCCAGCGGCTCTTCCACGCCGGTGGGCGCATTGGGATTCGGGAAGATCACGCCGCCGTTGGGCTGCTTGTAATCTTCGGGGTTGATATGCCAGTTCTCATCCAGTGCACAGGTGTGATATGGGATCCGGTACAGATCTGCCCACACATCATAGAAGGAATAGGTCACATCCGGGAACAGAATCGGCTTGCCGCTGTTGAAAAAGGTCAAAAACGCCATGGACAATACATCATCGGATCCTACGCCCACAAATACCTGCTCCGGTTTCACGCCGTAATATGCTGCCAGTGCATCCACCAGGGGCTGTGCATTGGAATTCGGATAGAGCCGCAGTGCTGCGCTCTCCATAGTTTCTGCTGCTTTCCGCACTCCGGGTGCCGGAGGATACGGACATTCATTGGTATTCAATTTGATCATGTTCGGGCGGTTCGGCTGCTCGCCTGCCACATAGGGCACCACCTTACGTACATTTTCTTCCCACTTCATAATTATTTTACTCCTCGTTCCTGTTCTTCCATTCCTGTCGGTAGATCTCCACCTGTTCGGGCAGTCCCAGCTGTTCATAGCACCGAATCAGTCCCTGCAGAGGTTCTTCTCCCGAGGTCTTCAGTGCCAGTACCGGCTGCGTCTCATAAGCCGCATTATAATACCAGATGGCTGCTTCTTCGAGATCTCCCGCCTCTTCATAGAAATGTCCCAGTTCACAGCAGATCTCCGAACAGCCTTCCCCGGCGATTACCTTGGAAGTATATTTAAAAAATGTCACGGCATCTCCCCGCAGTCTGGCGGCTTTCGCTGCCACACAGCAGCCTTCCGTGATCTCATCGGCGCTTCTGTCCGGGGAAGAGACTTCTGCCTGAAAATAATTTTCCGCCTCTAAAAAGTCCGATTTTTCCCCTGCCAGGAACAGTTCTCTGGCATACATGCCGTACAGTCTTCTGGACAGCTGTCTTCCTGCGGCGATCTGCTTCCGGAAATTGCCCAGGTCCCTGCCTGCGTGGTTCTCCTCCGGCATATGGGTGATCACGATATCACTGTCGTAGACCACAGGTTCCAGCCGCACCATTTCATGGATCGGTTCCTCCCACACGAAATTCCGCAGTCTGCGGAACAATTTCGGACGATATTCCTCGTCAAAGTTATAGACGGTACCGTTCTGCAGCTGGTTGCCGTATTTCATCTGCACGATCTCGATTTCGGGAAGCAGTGTTTCTTTTAACAGACGGAATCTCTGTCTGTTCTCTTCCGAAAGTACCTCATCCGCATCCGCGGAGTAGATGTATTCCTGCGATGCCTTGGAAAAGGCAAAATTTCTCGCTGCGCTGAAATCATCGATCCAGGCAAAATCGTATATCTTATCGGTATATTCCGCGGCGATCCGTTTCGTGGCATCCGTAGATCCCGTGTCCACGATGACGATCTCATCCACCAGGTCTTTTACGCTGTCCAGGCATCTTGCCAGGATCCGCTCTTCATTTTTAACGATCATACACAAAGATATCGTGATCATAGGCATCTCCTACAGAACCTTGGATAAGAACTCCTGCAGTCTGGGGCTCTGGGGATTGTTGAAAAATTCCTGAGGAGTATTCTCCTCCACGATATTACCACCATCCATAAAGAGCACCTTCGTGCCTACTTCTCTGGCAAATCCCATCTCATGAGTAACGACTACCATGGTCATACCGCTCTCTGCCAGTTCCTTCATAACTTCCAGTACTTCACCTACCATCTCCGGATCCAGTGCGGAGGTAGGTTCATCAAACAGCATAACTCTGGGATTCATGGCAAGAGATCTGACAATGGCGATTCTCTGCTTCTGTCCGCCGCTTAAGGATGCTGGATAGGCATCCGCCTTTTCTTCCAGACCTACTCTCTTCAGTAACTTCAGTGCATTTTCTTTTGCTTCTTCCTCGCTCATCAGTTTTAATTTCACCGGAGCAAGGGTAATATTATTCATAATGGTCAGATTGTTGAACAGATTAAAATGCTGGAACACCATGCCCATATGCTGACGAACCTTATTGATGTCGATCTTGGGATCCGTGATATTCTGACCGTCGAACCAGATCTCACCGCTGGTGGGTCTCTCCAACAGGTTCAGGCAGCGTAAAAAAGTACTCTTACCGGAGCCGGAAGGTCCTACCACTACGATCTTCTCTCCGGGATGAATATGGTAATTTACTCCCTTTAACACCTGATTATCTTCAAAGCTTTTATGCAGATCTTTAACGATTATCACTCTTACGCAGTCTCCTTTCCAGTTTTGCAAGCAGGATGGACAATACCTTGGTCAGTACAAAATAAACAAAGGCGATACCAAGCAACGGTGTAAATACATCAAACAGCTTGGAGGTCATCTGATTCGCCACACGGGTAAGGTCACTCATTCCTACGTAACCTACGATGGAAGTCTCCTTGATCAGCACGATAAACTCGTTGCCCAAAGGAGGCAGAATACTCTTAAACGCCTGGGGAATAATGATGTAGCGCATGGTCTGGAACTTGTTCAGTCCCAGGGATCTGCCCGCTTCCATCTGTCCCTTGTCCACTGCCAGAATACCGGCTCTCACGATCTCCGCCACATAGGCTCCGGAGTTGATACCGAAAGTCAGGCTGGCGATCAGTACGCTGTTTTTACAGGTAGCGAGAATACCGGACCACATGATCAACAGCTGTACCGTGGTAGGTGTTCCGCGGATGATATCAATATAAGCTCCTGCGATTCGGGACGCTATCGTCCTGGATCCGTTCTTTCTTGTGGATAATTTCAAAAACGCCGCTATGGTTCCGATCAGAATACCAAGCAGTGCCGCAAAAAAAGAAACCTCTAAGGTTACTCCCAGTCCCTTCAGATAAAGCTTCCATCTGTCCGCTTCAATGAAGGCTGCATAAATATGTTGCCAGATATTTAGCCAAATATGTTGCATGTTATTTTCTATGCCTTTCTTATGAATCTATAAATTGCCATTACCTACCTTAATATAGCAAAAAGAAGAGAATGGCACAAGCCATTCTCCTCTTTTTATATATATTTTTATATATATTTTCATGTATATTTTGTATAAATTATTCACCGATATACTCGGATACCAGTGCATCAAAGGTACCGTCAGCCTTAAGATCTGCCAGTGCCTGATTGATCTGACCTACCAGTTCGCTTCCCTTAGGAAGTGCGATAGCATATTCCTCAGCTTCGAAGTCGAAGTCTGCACCGTCGATGATCTTGACCTTGCCCTCGAACTTGGTGTTGAACACTTCTGCGGGGTTCTTGTCAATGATAACTGCATCCAGTCTGCCATTTACCAGATCGTTTACAGCATCGATAGCTCTGTTGTAGGTCTGTGCGGTAGCACCTTCAATGTCCTCTGCCAGGAACATACCGGTAGTACCCAGCTGGCAGCCGATGGTCTTGTTCTTCAGGTCATCAGCAGTTGCAATATCGGAATCCGCAGGTACAATTACGAACTGAACAGCCTCATAATAAGGATCAGAGAAATCTACCTGCTCCTTACGCTCTTCGGTAACAGTCATTCCAGCGATAGCACCGTCGATTCTGTTGCCGATGGAGCTTACCAGAGAGTCGAACTCCATGTTCTCTACCTGGACTTCCTTGCCCAGCTTCTCACCTACTGCCTTGATCAGAGCTACGTCAAAACCATCGGGTTCTCCGTCATCTCCTACATACTCAAAGGGAGGGAACTCTGCGTTGGTACCGAATACCAGTACGCCGCCCTCAGTCTGATCAGCTGTCTCGGTAGCTGCAGCTTCGGTAGTTGCAGCAGTCTCAGCTACGCTGCTCTCAGAAGCCTGCGTATTATCGTTTGCTGCGGAATCAGAACCGCATCCGGTCAGCATTGCTGTGCACATTACGGTTGCAAGTAACATTGCGATTGCTTTTTTCATAATATTATCCTCCTGTCTGTTTTCTCGGGAACAGTACTCCCGTAAACTTTGATTACTATAGCACCTTTTCCGAAAATACGCAACTGTTTATGCATAAATATGCGTTTCATCCAGAAAATACCGTACTGCCGTAATGATCCAGAAAGATACTGTAATATAAGGAATAAACGGCTGCGGGATCCGCAATTTCCCCTGTCTGGTAACGTTGCCCCGAAACAGTTGGACTACCGCAAGCAATGTCACTGCCAGCAGCATGTGACACAACGGAAACAGGATTCCCGTCCCACCATCGCACTCCGCCAGGGCACAGACCGAGAAGGCATGGCAGTCTGCCTTTCCGTACATATGGCAGAATAACAGCTGCTGCAGAGCGACAAAGACTGCTGCCGCTATCATGCTGTCCGGGTCCGTTCCGTTCGTAAACAGAAGCAGAAAGCTCCAGGGCAGGCACCACCACCATACATAATTATACACCCAGTTGTCCGCCACATCCATGCAGGATGCTGCAAACAGTCCTGCTGCCAGCATGCAATACGCAATGATTCTGATAGCACTGATCACATCCGCTCTCACTCCTTTCCGCTCTCTTCCTGACCGTTTTCCATCCGCCTGTCCGTCTATCGCAGTCTCGTCCGCAAATCCTCCAGCACGCTGCCCTTTACTCCGATGACACTGATTTGCGGATGGTCCTCCAGTTTCCGGTCTCCTTTATAAGCCCGTACGGTAATCTGGAATTCTTCGTTCTCAGGCGTATATAACGGCACCATGAACTGTAAGCTTTCTGTGATCCGGTATCCCGGGCGGTCTGTATAGTCATAGACCCGGTTCAACTCCGGATTCTGCTCCGTCATCTCTTCCGGGAAGATCACTTCCACCCGGTCTGCATACCCCCATACCGTAAAGGTCAGGATACCACTCTCACCACAACGGAATGTGGTGCCCTGCGTTTCCCGGATATTCCAAACTTCCGATTCCAGACCGAATTCTGTCGTTCCCTTCCCGATCTTCGTCTCGTTCCCCACATAGTCCGTCGCATATACCAGCACCGTAAAATCACCGCTGAACAACGCATCGTCTTCTGTGATCACGATCCGGATACTTCCAGTCTCATCCGGTAGGAATGTCTTCGCCACCGTATTGTCCGTATTCTCTATTCTGACATAGAATTCCTTTACTCCGCTGACAGCGTCGGCAGCTGTCACAATGACTGTGACCTCGCCCTCCCTGCGATCGATGAGTTTCCGGTCTTCTAACAGATCCAGTCCGTAGATTACCGGAGCTTCTCCGTCTGCGATCAGGGTAATCTTATTTTTCTCATCCAGTGCATGTACTGAATATACTTTACTGTCTCCCGCATCTGCCTCCGCAATGGGGATCACCGATATGCTTTCCCCGGAATGTTCCGCACCGATGGTGAATTTCTGTACCCCGGTAAGATCCCTGCACAGGTTTGATCTTACGGTATAAGAATACGGATACTGCTGCAGCAGAGGGATTCCTTCTGTCGTGTAGGACAGCCCGGCTGCCTCAGTGCGTTTGTTACCCTCTGTGATCCTGCCGGAGGGTGTATGTATGATATTCCGCGCCACAGTGCCGTCCGTCGTCCGCGTCTCATAGATGTTCTCATTTAACTGGTACTCCTCGCAGGCATCTCCTTCCATAGAAGCAGAATGGGTCAGGGTAATGGGGGTACTGCCGTCTGCCCGGACATACCAGTTATTTGTCTCCGAGGCAGGATACACATTGTCCCCGGCTGCGATCTCCAACTGTCTCGTATAAATCTTCCACCGCACATCCGTATCCTGAATGCAGAAATGTGTCGTAATTCCCACATTGCCAGCCACATCCACTGCCGCCACATGGAGATACTGTGTTTTCCCGTTCGTCGTCACCTCTGCCCGGGGAAGTTCTGTAAATCTTCCTGTTCCGGTTCCTACTTTTGTGTCTTTTATTTCATCTATCGTAAAATAGTATCCCGCAATACCGCTGGTCAGTATATTTTTCGTAATATTAGAAGTACAGAGTCTGGAAGTACTTCCGGTGAGGTAGGATTCTGCCTTATGATAGTACAGTGTTCCATTGTCCTCCGGCTGCTGCCATGTCACCCGTATCCGTTTACGATCCAGTGCTTCCATTGTCATCTCCGCAGGGATCTGCTCCGGTGCCGCAAGGTCCTGTGCCCGTACGCCGTCTAAATGGTACTCTTCCTGATACCCGATTGCCTTCGACTGGATCTGTACCCTTCCGTCTCCTTCCCGTACTCCGCTTTCACTTTCGTAGTTCTGCGCGTATTCCGTGTTCACATAATTGCTGCCGCCGTAAGCTGGCTTAGAAGACAGCACTTGCCCTTCCGTATAGCCGCAGGTCACCATTCTGCCGCCGGAGAAGCTTAAGCCCGTAATCTCCGACTTGAACCAGGCATCCGAACAGTCGTGGGAGAATTTCAGGTCTATAAATATCCTCGTGGTTCCTTCCGGCAGAGTAAAGTGAAAGGTTCCGGCGAATTTGCTGCCACCGGGTGCACCTCCCCAGGAACCGTCCGGGTTCTCCCATGCGGAACTTGAAGAACCGCTCATGGAATAGACCGCATCACGAAAGCTGCCGGATAATATCACCTTTCCGTCCTGATTCAGGATCGTATATTGCGACTTATTCAGGGAAAAATTGCAGGAGGATCCCCAGCTGTCCGCATAGACCGACAGGTTTAATTTCGTATTGCCGTTGGTACTGATCCCCCGGTAGCCTCTCGTATTCCACCGGTTCCCCGTATCCCAGTAATACCTTGACCACCCGGCACGAATAATATGATAGGGATCGTCATCCTTCGTATGGCTGTAAGCACTGGTGGCGGTATACGTCTCACAGTAATCATCATGCCCCGTCACATAGTGTTCCCAGCTGCCAAGTGCCGGAGTATACGCAGCTTCTTTGTAACACTGATTCGTATGGGTATGGACGATCTTCTCGCCCGCACTTCCTCCAAGGTAACCGGCACCTCCGCCTGCCATTCCGTCCTCACCGTTACTTTCTTCCCGCACGCTCTCTGCACTGCCGCCGGCTTTTCCGTCTCCCGCTGGGGAAGCACCGCCTCCACCACCGGCAATGAGAAGTATCCCCTTACGATCCGATACCAGAGAAGTCATACCTCCTCCGTTGCCGTAATCGGTGGCACTACCTCCGCCGTTGCCGCCATCCTGCCCTCCCGCAAAATATGTGATTATTTCACCCTTTTGCAGCCAGAAGGTGCCCGACACCCGTCCGCCATATCCACCGGCACAGGATTCAAAATTCTGTCCCTGGGCTCCTTCTGCCGTCAGTGTATACAATCCGGTGTAGGGAATCGTATATCGTTTCGCACTGCCACTATAGTCCTCCGTTATGGCGACCTGCGTCACACTGCTGATGTCATCGGCGGAGTTGATACGGTTCCAGGTGCCGTTCTCTTTCTTTTGGAACAGCAGATAAGTCTTATTCTTCTGATCTGTCTGCGACCAGCTAAGGTCCACTGCTCCTTTTCCTCCGTTTGCTTTATAATTGTCCGAAGCCTTCAGTTGCAGATCGACCCACTGGGCATACAGCGTAACGTCAGCGGAAGGTATGATCTCGTCCCCTGCTGCTCCCGCAGGCTTCGTAAATGCCCGGTCGTAATACCAGCCTCCGAAAGACCAGCCTTCTCTGACTGTCCCCGGAAGTGTCACCGGATCCGGTAGATATACCGCCTTCACGGTATCTGTATGCCCCTCGGAAGCCGGGAAAGTATATTTTCCCTTCTCCAGTTCTCCTAAAAACGGAAGGATCCGGATCCACTCTTTCAGACGCTGTGTGCCCCGGATAGGAGATACTGCCGTTCCGCCACCGGTCTCGAAGGATATCTTATATCCTGCGGACGGCTGGAGCTCTTCTGTCTGCAGACGGTACTGCTTCCCATAGAAATCCGTGATCTCTACGATACTCTTCCCCTGATATTTTCCCCCACCGGCATCGATTCGCAGCGTGCTTTCGCAGGGACGCCACTGGGCATACAGTGTCACCGAACCGTTATCCCTCTCTGTCCAGGTCGTCCTGTCCCTGTGGTCCGCTGCCGCCAGATTCTGTATCTTGGCTTCGTCCCCATAGGAATCCCCGCTTCCGTCCGGTGCGGTATTCCACCCGGTAAATACATAACCGATGCGGGTATAAACATTTTTCGTCAGATGTGTAACGGGAGTTACTTCATTTCCTTCGTAAATGACAGCATTATCATACATATGATAGCTTTCTCCCATGAATCCGAGGCAAGAACCGGCATCTGCGTTTGCATCATATACGACCTTGTACTGGTTCGGCGAGATCTTCCGGCATCTGTGTTCCGTGAACGTCACTCCCTGCTCCAGATTAGTGCAGAACGGGCACAGGTAATAATACGTCTTCGGATTCTCATCACTGCCCAGATCCATATAGTCTATGGTCTGCGCAGCCTTTCTGCTCATATAGATATTCCACGGTTCTATCAGTTCCCCACAGTCCGCACAGTAAGGCTTCCAGCCGGAATAATAATACCTCTGACACTTTATGGTACCGAACCGCAGATCATGCCATCCCTGTTTCTTCCCATAGGCATTGTGAATACACTGTGCCCGCCGCCAGGCGACTTTCCAGGATCCCACCGGCACCTCTCCCATACGCCTGACACTGTAATAGTGTTCCCCCATCTTCAGTTCTCTCAGAGAGGACGGGATCCCCGTGGATATCACCGCATTTTCACTGTACCACTCATAGCCCCGGTCTCCGGCACAGGTGGTCCATGCCTGCCCGTCCGGGCTGAAGGATACATACGGACTGTTATAGATCGTCTTCTTCTCATAAGCCTGCACCTGCCCCAGTGGGAATAATAGTCCGATTCCCAGTACCAACATCACAGTCCTATAGATTTGCAGGCATATTTTCCGATATCTTTCCCCATACCTTTTCTTTGTCATGCCCCTTCTCCTTCTTACGGTATTGTCCGGTCACCTGTCAGTCGCAGATCTTAACGACCCGGAGGGAACCCTTTGCCAGATTTTTATAAAAATCCTCCACGTTTTCATTGTCCATATAAATATTGATCCGCTGTGCCGGCGTGGTAGTATCCTCGCCGCGGATACTGTTGCCGTTCTGGTCAAAGACCTGCTGTACAAACAGGTTCTGCCAGGTAGGATTTGCATTTTGCTGTTCTTCTTCCTTATCGATACAATAGATATGGATTCTGTCTCCCGCCCGCAAGACACCTCCCACTGCCTGATACAGGTCTTCCGCCCGGAACCCCGCGATCACCGGTTCTGCCATTTCCGAAAGAATCTGATTCCTGCTCTCAGTCATTTCCAGGGTTATGACGCTTCCCTTGCCGATGGTGCACACCGTCACTTCACCGAAGAGCTTCTCTTCGTCCGTCACTGCCGTCTGCGGCACGATCCTTTGATCGATCTCCTGCGGCATGACATAATCCCCAATATTCTCCGGTGTCAGTTCTTCTCCTCTGGGGATGTCCACTGCCGCCACATACACGGTCTCTTTCTCGTACTCCGCCAGAACCTTTTTCTCTGTCTGCAACATCACACCGAATACGGCTGCTGCCGCAATAAAAGCAGCCAGAACGCTGCCACTCCATATTCTGTTTTTTGTCGTCTGCTTCCTATTACTCAGTTTCCGAAATTTCATCTTCACTCTCCCTGTCATTTTCTCTTACGATATCCACAAGCTTTCCCTTATGTGCCTCTATCCCGATTCCCAGGAACCCCTCTACGAAATAGGTGATCTCGCTGTATACCCCGGTCTGTTCTATGTATTGTCCCGCAGGTGTCCTCACTTCGCCGAGTTCCCCCTGCCATTCCAGGATCTGACCGTCTGCTGTTCTCTCCCATACTTCCACGTTTTTCTTCGAGACATTGTACAGAATATATTTCTGTATGGTGACCTGTCCCGAGATCAGCTTCCGGTTCCCGGCACAGAACGTATCATCCAGCCCCAGATTCTCCTTCAGTGCATGACAGTACCGTTCATATGCCTCCTCCGGATCCGTGATCCGCACTTTCTGTGTAATTCCGTATTCTTCCACGTCGATTACCGCCGATGCCAGCCCCGACAATGCCAAAGCATCCTCCATATACATGGCAGATTCTCTGTACAGCGCGACCTGCAGCTGCATATACAACAGAATCGAGAAAAACAGTAAAAGAAACAGTCCCAGTACCCAGGAGACCACCCCTTCTTCCATCCGGCACAGACTTCTCTTAATTTTTTGCCGTAGATACTCTCTTTTCGTATATTTCATAGTTTTCTCCCAGCTGACCGCGGATCTGCAGCACCACATCATTACCGTATCCCACAGATTCCAGGGAACTTCCGGCATAATCGATCTGCGTAAGTCCCAGTTCTTCCAGCCTCCCGGTCAGTTCCATCCTGTCCGGTGCCGTCAGATACCCATCGGTTTCCATTTTCAGCAGATAACACCTTGCCAGCTGTCCCACCTCTGCTTTTTTCGCAATCAGCTGCACATTCTCCATGTAACTTAACATCACTGCGGTCAGCGCCAGAACACACAGCCCCATCGCCAGTATCTCCCCCACATTACCGGGTTCTCTTTTTCGTCCTGTCATATCCGCTCCCACCTCATACTCCGGTGAGAATGTCCGCTGCCTTAGTCTGCATTGCCGTCACAATCGTCTGGATAAATGTGGTCAGGCTGTCCTTCATCACCACACACAATAACAGCGCAATAATGCACAATCCCACCGTCACCAGGATTCCATCGATTCCCGGTTCCCTGCGCAGGGCATGCTCCTTTACTTTTCCTCTGATCTGCTCCCATTTTCTGATCCACTGATTTTTCATTTGTTGTTTCTCCCTTCTTTTTTTGAAATTTTTATTTAGAATTTCACTGCTGCCCGGAACATATATCCCACACAGGCATACAGAATCACCCCCAGTGTCGCCCCCAGCATTCCCAGTTGATAGAAGGTAATGCTGCGGTCCAGGGCGCTCTTCTGGTGTCTCAGTGCCGCCAGTTCCATATCCTTCAGCTGTTCTCCCATATCCTGGAGAAGTTCCACCGCCTGTCCGGATTCTCCCGCCTGAATCAGGGTGATGCACAGGGCATCGATCTGTCTGTTATCGAACTTTCCCTGAAAATCGGATAACGCCGTCAGTACATCCGACTGCATGACCAGATCTCCCGCCAGTTCCACCAGTGCCTGCTGCAATCTCGGATGCCTTACGCTCTGACAGCATTCCGTCAGTGCATCCGATGCATAGATACCTGCCCGGATCTGTACTTCCAGTGCCTGATAGATCAACTTGATCTCCGGAAGCATGCTCCGGTTGTCACTGTCATTCAGATACACTAGCAGCCCCTCCGGCAGAAAATACAACAGCACTGCCGTAAGCAGGGCATAGCCGGTGCCGATCCGCATCAGGCTCACCGCTCCGGCGCTTGCCAATAGTAACCTGCCCAAAAAATACTTTATTGCCGTAATCTTTTTCCCATAATGATATCCAGCGCCGTTACGCCTTAGCTTCTTTTCTGTTTGTTCTCTCCAGGTACCGACCTTCCGGTTCTCTCTGATCAACCCCGCGAACTCTTCCCATGCATGCACGATTGTCTGCGGTGTTGTCCCGGTTCCCAGACGGAACACAAATATTCCGCCAAATACCGCCCCCAGGCACTGCGGTATCCATAGCAATCGAAAGCTCATTTTTTGTCTCCTCCCTTTTTTGCTTTTTCTTTGTTCTTTTAACAACACGGTTATCTGTGGAAGCCATACACCTTACGAAGGAACAGAAATAAAATCAACACATAACTGCCCACCGCCAGATGCCCCGGCAGACTCCCTGTCAGAATCTTCCAGATGGATTCATCGATCAGCCGATCCACTGTCAGCAGGGCAAATACCGACATAGCTGTCAGCAGCCCCATATTTACCGCTGCTTCACGCAGCATCCCTTTCCGCTCTTCCTCCGTTCGCAGATATTCCCGTACAGAGCGCCTGCTGCTGTCTACCAGAGTGGTCAGATCCGCCATATACCGGATGCTGATCTCCAGATTCCTTGCCAGTTCCTTGAATTTGGGATGTTCCACCTTTTCCGCCATCGTTAGCAATGCCGTGGAATGGTCGCCGGTGGTCTGGGCTTCGTAAGCACATTCCTCCATGACTCCCCGCAACGGTTCTTCCAGGTATTTGCTGACCTGCCCCAGAACAGAAGTGATCTCCCCTGCGGTGAGACTGTAATTTCCCAGGAAATTCAGGCATTTCAACAGATTATCATTCACAGCGCGGAATTCCAGGAACCGGAGCGTATTCATCAGCAGCCATTCCGCCACCGCCACGCTCCCTGTTACGCAAACCGACGCCGGCAGATCTCCGCCGATCATCTGCACCGCGAAAAACACTCCGGCATACAAAAGCAAGTTCCCTGCGATCCATCTCTCTGCGGTGCACCCGGGAAATCTTCTCTGCAGCCCGCTGTAACGCAAAGCTTCTTCCATACGGTACCAGAAGTTATTCTTCTGCCGGAGTTCCGTCAGCCGGTGTCTGTTGTCCAGCGCCCGCAGCTGTGAAGCCCGGTCCATCCCTTCTTTGGTTCGGTTCAGCAGTTCTCCTGCCTTCTTCAGCCATGTCATCTGACCGAAAAGAAGCAAAAAGCCCATAAATATTAAACAAAAGATCCATACGTATATGATCATAGGTTTCT
>CAVJMX010000016.1:0-39878 GCA_963650795.1 Bacteroidales bacterium H4 | reverse complement strand
GAGCACGGAACAATCCGTAGGCATCAAAGTCGGGGGCTTTTGACCCCGACATCATTATATTTTTAATTGTTGAAAATTGCAAGAAATGCTACAATATTTGCAACACAGACCACACCACAAGAAATGAGGTTCCTATGTATCAGAATTTTATCTTTGATCTCTACGGTACTTTAGTAGACATCCGCACCAACGAAAACAAGCCCTCCCTCTGGAAAAAGCTTGCCCTGTTCTATTCTTTTCAGGGGGCTGCCTATACGGGGAAAGAACTGCGCAGCAGATACCAAGCACTGGAAGCTGCCGCCCGCATCGTTCCTTCTCCTTACACTTACCCGGAGATCTGCGCTGCGGATATTTTCCGTACGCTGTATACCGAAAAAGGGATCCAACCCACCGAAGAACTCTTAACCGCTACCGGTCAGTTCTTCCGGATCGAATCCCTCCATACTTTACAATGCTATCCCGCCACGATCGACACTCTAAAGCAGCTCCATGCAGCGGGCTGTGGTGTCTATCTCTTATCCAATGCCCAGCGGATCTTCACGGAATATGAGCTGCGCTCCCTGGGGCTTTGGGAACTGTTCGACGGTATCCTCATCTCCTCGGACGAGGGGTGCTGCAAGCCGGATCCTGCGTTTTTTCAGATCCTGTTTGACCGCTACGGATTAGCTCCCGCCACCTGTCTCATGATCGGCAACGAGTGTACCAGTGATCTCGCCGGCGCTGTAGCTGCCGGGATCGACTGCTGTTACATTCATACCGCCACTTCTTCCGGTTCCGCAGACGAACCGCCGAAGGAAGCCCGCTTCACAGTAATGGACGGTGATTCCTACAAATTGCAAAAGCTGCTTCTCACCCGGACGTAAGTTTCTCCGGGTGTTTTTTCATCCATACAAAGGCTGCCACACAGATCACTACGGAGATCATGGAACCCGCCGGTGCCGCCCATCCCATGGGATACAGGGTAGCTGCAAAATGAGTGGATGCCCAGTAAGCCAGCGGAATTCTCGCCAGCAAAATGGATGCCACATTGTGGATAAAGGAGATTCCCGACAATCCATAGGCACAGAAATATCCGCTGAAGCAGAAATGCACGCCTGCAAACACGCAGTCCCATACATAGCTGCGCATATACTGTCCGCCCAGCCGTATTACTTCCGCATCCTTCGTAAACAACCCCACCGCAGGACCTGCCAGGAACTGCATCAGAGACGCTGCCACCAGACCAAAGCCTACGGCGATGGTCACCGCATACTGCAAGGTCTTAAGCGAGCGGTCATGCTTCCCGGCGCCCATATTCTGCGCACAGAGAGCGGATACCGTAGACAGCATGGTGGAAGGCACCAGGAACAGAATTCCGATCAGCTTCTCCACGATGCCCACCGCAGCCGCATCATTGATGCCCCGCAGATTGGCGAATACTGTGATGATCAGGAATGAGATCTGAATGAACCCATCCTGTAAGCATACCGGCACACCGACTTTTAAGATTTTCCCCAGCATTTCCTTCTGCGGCTTTAGATCCGCTTTCCGGAATCCGGGGATCATTTTTTTATGTAAGATCACCGTCAGGGCAATGATCACGCTGATCACCTGAGACAGTGTCGTTCCCAGTGCCGCTCCGGCGGCTCCCAGGGAAAGTGCTCCGATAAACACATAATCCAGCGCAATATTGCAGATGCATGCCACAATGATAAAATACATGGGACTCTTGGAATCTCCCATGCCCCGGAAAATAGAGCTGATGATGTTATACGCCGTGATAAAAGGAATTCCCGCAAAGCAGATCATCAGATACTGTCTCGTACCTGTCACCGCTTCTTCCGGTGTGGACATCACGCTTACGATGCCGCCTGCTGCCAGCAGAAGTCCTGCCATCAGCACCAGGGATAACGTAACGAATAACGTGACCGTGTTTCCCACCGCCAGGTTCACCTGTTTCCTGTCATTGCCACCCACGGCTCTGCCGATCATGACCGTGGATCCCATCGCCAGTCCTACGATCATTACCGTCAGCATATGCATGACCTGACTGCCGATAGATACCGCCGTGGTACTGTCCACACCGTTAAACTGTCCGATGATGAACAGATCCGCCATGCCATACAGCGTCTGTAAAAAATACGAGAAAAAATAAGGCAGTGAAAAATAAAAAATAGTCTTCCAGACACTGCCTGTGGTCAGATTTTTTTCCATGGTCTACTCTTCCTCCGGATAAGTCAGTCCCCAGTCCTTCCGGATTCTTGTCATCATTTTCATAACATCTTCGGTAAGCTCCAGCTTCATAAGTTCCGGGTGACCGCAAATTGCCTGTTCCATATCCTCCACTTCATAGACCAGTGCATCCGCCGTGGCTCCTGCCGTGATCTCTTCCGTATGACCGTCTTCTGTGTAAGTGATCACTGCTTTCTGCCCTCTGGGATACTCATACATTTCCACGTAAGCTTTGTCAAAAGAGAGCATGCCACGCTTGGGCTGCTTGGCATGCAGCGATAATGTCACTGTAGCCATCTCCTGCTCCGGGTTCATTAAAAGGATCCCCGCCTGCTCGTCCACACCGGTGGGTGCCAGTTTCACCTGGGAAGTGATCTGATCCGGGCAGGAGCTTAAAAACATTCTGACAAAAGAAAGCGCATACACACCAATGTCCAACAGTGCTCCGCCTGCCAGATTCCGGTTAAAGAACCGGTTCTTCATGTCGTAATCTTTATAGCTTCCGAAGTTCATCTGTATCACACGCAGTTCACCGAACTCTCCGGCATCCACACGTTTCTTCAGTTCCTTATAGATTGGCATATGATAGATAGTCATAGCCTCCGCCAACACCACACCGTGTTCCTTTGCAAGCCCAATCGCCTCTTCCAGTTCTTCGGAATTTAGGGTAATGGATTTCTCGCACAATACGTGTTTGCCCGCTGCCAGAGCTTTCCGCAGGAACTGTATATGGGTATTATGAGGTGTGGAAATATAGATAATATCCACCGCCGGATCCGCACATACTTCCTCAAAGCTTGTAAAGACTTTCTGCACACCGTATTTTTCCGCGAAAGCCACTGCCTTCTCCTGCGTCCGGTTCACGACACTGTACAGCTTCTGTCCTCTTTTTTCCATCGCCTGTGCCAGTTCATTGGCTATGACACCACAGCCTGCGCTTACCCAGTTTGCCATCTATTCTCTGCCTTCCTTTCCGCGTTATATGCTCTGCGCTCAGTGCACAACAGATACAGTATAACATATTCTGACTGTTTTTGCATTTATTTGCGTAAATAAACATGTAGTGTAAAAAATGCCCCTACCATTTCTGATAGGGGCACACATTCTTTGCGATCACTGCCCGCAGCTCCACAAAGCAGCCACAGGCTCCGCACATTCCTTCGTTCAGGTACTTACATTCTTTGCATACGGCAAGCCGCTTCTCATAGACGCCATCATCCGCCTTGATCTCTGGCTCTAACCTTGCGATGTAGGCGTACAGATTCTCCATATAGGCATTCTGATCCATCTCCCGCAGCAGGCATTTCCTGCAGGGATATTTCTGCCGTACTTCTTTTGCTTCTTCGTCCGGCATTATTTCACCCGGAACATCACAACGCTGCATGCCGGCATGGTAAAGGTGATCTTGCCGTCCGCGATCTTGTAATCCGTAAATACTTCTTCGTGTACCTTATCGGGATCATCGAAGGTATTATAAGCGTGCATATCATTGGTCAGGATCGCTGCCGTTACCTGCTTCGGATCACACTCTGTGAAAGCGATCTCCACTTCTTCTGCCCGGTCGATGGACAGGTTGTTCAGGGTAACCGTTACGACACCGTCCTTATCCACGGAAGCGGATTCCTGCAAATTGGGAACCTGATACTTTTCCTCTTCACCGATCTGCTCCACACCGTCGATATAGCTTTCCACCAGATCTGCATCCTGATGGTATTTGTACATATGGAATACATGATAGGTAGGAGTACGCAGCATCCGGGGTCCCTCGGTCAGAATTACTGCCTGCAGTACGTTCACTAACTGTGCAATGTTCGCCATCTTCACACGGTCACAGTGCTTGTTGAAAATATTTAAGGAAAGTCCCGCTACCAGTGCATCACGCATGGTGCTCTGCTGGTATAAAAATCCGGGATTCGTGCCGGGCTCCACATCATACCAGGTGCCCCACTCATCGCAGATCAGACCGATCTTCTTCTCGGGATCGTATTTGTCCATGATGGTGGAATGCTTATTAATCAATTCATCCAGTTTAAATGCCTTTGCCAGAGTCTTATACCATGCCGCATCGTCGAAATCCAGCGCACTGCCCTTGTGGGACCAGTCATCCTCCGGCAGAGTGTAATAATGCAGGGAAAGTCCGTCCATAAAACCGTGCAGCCATTCCGGTGCATTCTCAAAACAGGTCTTTAACACCTCTTCTGTCCAGTAGGTATCCCCGGCATTAGGACCGCAGCATACCTTGAAAATAGGCTGTTTGGGATCATAATTTCTCACATAGGTCTGGTATCTGCGGTACAAATTGCCATAGTAGGACGGGGACATATTGCCGCCGCATCCCCAGTTCTCGTTGCCGACGCCGAAGTAATCCACTTTCCAGGCTTTCTCTCTGCCGTTTTTGCGGCGCAGGTCTGCCATCGGGGATACGCCGTCAAAGGTCATATACTCGACCCACTCGGACATCTCCTGTACGGTGCCGCTGCCCACGTTGCCGTTGATGTAGGTCTTACAGCCGATCTGCTCACACAGCTCGAAGAACTCATGGGTACCGAAGCTGTTGTCCTCGGTCACACCACCCCAGTGGGTGTTGATCATCTTCTTGCGGTTCTCCTTGGGACCGATACCGTCCTTCCAGTGATATTCATCCGCGAAGCATCCGCCGGGCCAGCGCAGCACCGGAAGCTTCATCTCCTTCAGCGCTGCCACTACGTCATTACGCATACCGTTGGTATTGGGGATCTCGGAATCCTCTCCCACATATAATCCTTCATAGATACATCTGCCCAGATGCTCGGAGAAGTTCCCGTAGAGTTCCTGATTGATATGTCCCTTTTTGTTTTTCTCGTTGATATACAGCTTTGCCATATTGATCCTTTCCGCGGACTGTTGCTAACTGCCGCTGTAGCTATTTTACTGAAAGCCCTTCACTTCATGCCAGCTCTCCGCAGGCTCCGTGCTCTCTTCCACCTGTACGTTCTCATATACTACACTTCTTAACTTGTCTTCCGAAAAGTTATTCACTCTTGCCCGGATCTGCAGATCCTGCAGGGTGAAATTTGTCAGAAGATACTGCTCTTCATCCGCAATCACATCAAAAAAGGTATCGCAGATGCAGTCACAATCTCTCATGGTAATATGATCCGCATAAGACAGCGGTCTGTCCTTGCGGTCCTTCAGATCAAAAAACTGGGTCCAGGGATAAATCTTCAAAAATTCTTTGACTCTGCCCTCGATCTGTTCCACAGTAATGTATTCATAATTCTGCGGGGTATCCGGACGCATTTTCAGCCACAGCAGTCTCGCCGCGCCTTTGATCTTGATCCTGCGCATAAGGATGTTCCGGTTATGTACCGATTCCGAACCGCAGGTGAGACACCCGTGGCAGAAGCCATAGACACAATCTTCCACCAGGATCCGTTCGTTCGTTCCGTTCTCCGGCTGCGTATCCGCCCAAGGTCCCTTTCCACCTTTTAATACAACGGAGTCATCGTTGACTTCCATATAGCAGCCCTTCACCAGCACATCTGTGCAGGCATCAATGTCGATGGCATCCGTACTGGGTGCCGGCACCGGTCCTGCCGGGGAATAGATCTGACAGTTTATGTATTTTACATGATTGCATTTATAAATATGTGTAGTCCAGAAATGGGAATTCTGCAGCCGCAAATCCGCAATCAGTACGTTTTTACAATTTGACAGATAGACAAGGCGAGGGCGCTGTTCCTCCTTGTTACCACCACCTCCCCATTTCCAGCGAAGCCAGCAGGCTCTCCAGGCTTTGAGACCGTTGCCGTCGATGGTACCCGGTCCGCACATGGTGAAACCGTCCACACCCTCCGCATTGATCAGTGCCGTATAATACAGACAGGTCTCTCCCTCGATCCGGGTCTCTTTTAAATCATAATCCGAGATGTCGTTGCTGCCCTTTAGGGTGGCTCCGGCGGAAACATAGAGATTCACTCCCTGCTTAAAATAGAGGGATCCCGTCAGGTAGGTTCCGGGCGGTACCACCAGGACTCCGCCGCCTTCTTCCTCAGCCCGGTCAATGACTCTCTGGATCTCTTTCGTATAAATTTTACCATCATCCCAGATACCATACTCTGTCAGGACATACTGTTTCCCCAGCTCTGACAGTTCCGGAACCCTCGTATCATAGAACCATTCATCTATCGGGGTTTGATCGGGGAAATATTCCGTCTGTCTGACTTTCTCGTTATCCATTTCCATCTCTCCTTTGCATTCCGCTGAAGCCGAACGCTTATTTAGGTCTCTGATTTTCGATCCCCGTTACTCTATTTCTACGAAAGTGGTGTCATAAGGTGCCAGAGTCACGGTGCATGCCCCCGCTTCCGTAGGGATCGTAGTGGTCTGCCCGGTATCACTGTTGTTGATGACTACGAGCTTTTTGCTCTCCGGATAGTAAGCACATTCCGTATACAGATTATCAGTCATATAGTTGCCGGAAGTACCCTCGCCGCCGGCATAACGGATCAGCTGGTACAGCATTCTGGTATTCCACAGATTTACCTGGAAGGAAGCCAGATAGATACCCAGTCCCTTTCCGAAATGATTGACTGTGATGAGCGGATTCTCACCATCTGCTAAAAGTACCTGTGCATTGCCGTCTGTCAGATACCGGTTCTCCTTTGCTTCCACGCCTGCGCCCTCAGGAATCAGTCCCTCCGGATCCGCTGCCTCGAAAGTCCACTTGCCATGGCAGACTCTTGCACCGGTATCTTCATCAATTCCCAGCACGTGTGCCATGCGGAAATAAGTATCGTATCCTTCCACTGCGGAAGGCTCGTTCACACCAATAAAACACCCGCCATCATGTACCCACTTCGTAAGTAATGTGACAAGCTCCTCATCCTTCCAGACAGCCCCGCCGCTCCATGCGGTTCCGGCTCTGCCTGCGTTGATCACAACATCAACATCCTTCAGTGCACCGTTCTTCACATCCTCGAAGGAGATAAATTTCACGTCCACAGGAAGTCCGGACAGTGCTTCGTTCATGTGGATCAAATCGTGCATATAGGTCTCATGGAAATGTCCTGACAAAGTCCAGGAACGTAATGCCCCCCAGTAATGCAGCACAGCCACACGGGTCTTTATCCGGTAAGGCTCTCCAACATCATGGAAGCTGCGGATCAGTCGGAACTCGTCTGCTACTTTTTCAATATAATCACAGAAATCCGGGAAATCCTCCACCAGATGGAGATATCCGCCGAGACCGATCCGGTCGATTTTTGCGCGTAACAGGGCACGCCTTACGCTGTTCCAGTATTTTTTTGCATCCAGGGTAGGATCTCCGCCCTCCATGAAGGTCGGTGCGCCGCCAAGACCCACGGGGAACAGATAGGGATGAAGACGCAGCTCATGTGTCGGTACATCCACTCCTGCGCACAGTCTGGCTTCATAGCCGGAGAAGACACATTTGATCAGTCCGTCAAAGCCAAACTCTTTAAATCTTCCGTTATAAGGTTCCACGCCTACCCAGCTGTCATCATAGAACACATACGCCTTTTTGCCGTAGGAATGCACTATATCAATAAGCTTCTTACCGAAGGAGATCACGAAGTCATTGATAAATGCCATCCAATCTGCCTTTTTCGTGTTGCCGGGCATATGGGTCACATGCAGCTGTCCCTTATTGATAAAATCTTCCGCCGTCATGCGGTAGCCGTACTGCTTCTCAAATTCCTGCAGTGCCGGAACACTCACGGTGAAATCATAAGAACCCCAGTCGGAAAACAGATTGCGGTTCCTCTCACTGCTTCCCCAGATCCATACGAAATTATAGAACATGGAAGTAAAACGTACGACAGTGGTATCCGGATGGGTCTCACACCAGTTTTTCATCCAGTTCAGCAGATACTCCTGCGTCTCAAGATATCTGGGATCAATCTGCATCAGATGCTCCTTGTCCCAATGGTTCGTGGTATGATTGTACATGGAGATCTCTTCCCAGATACGATAAGCTAAGAAGCTCACTGTGTACTTATGAAAAGGAGTGATACCGGACAGGCTCACACTTCCCTTCTCTTTATCATAGCTCCAATTCGCATTATCGATCTTACTATTGGTCGTTCTGTCGTATACTTCCCAATATTCCAGGCTCTCCGCACTGTCATTGATCCGGAACTGCTCTGCAAAAAAGCTGTCCATCAGTCCGATGGTAATACACTCACTCTCTGCCACCTGAGGAGGCGTACACAGGAAGGTCTGCTGTAATTTGTCCTGATTCTCCTTTGCCCAGGCATTATGATCTCTGATAATACAGATTGTGGAGTAAATGCCGTACCCGGCATGGGTGATCTCATCAGAAAGCACTGTGCCGTCACTGTCACGGATCACATCTGCGCCCCATTTTTCTGCCATCTTCAAGGTCAGTTCTTCATATCCCGATTCTCCCGGTAAGGTAAAACCACCTTTTCCCATTCTGAGTTCCTCCTCATTTTACTATTTTATAACTTTCAGAATTCCCAAAGATTCTTGTATTTCCGTTACAGAAGTTCTTCCTTCAGGCAAAGTCTTACGACACGTTCTAACTGCTCTGCCTCCGACAACAATACCTGATCTCCCGCCGGATCCGGAATGTCCTTATAGATCTCCGGCTTCTTCGGTACGGTATTCTGTCCCACAGGCTCCCATGTGCCGAAGCCTTCCGTCACACACTCTGCCAGATAAGCGTAGGCTCTCTCGGAATGACCCGTGCATTTCTCCCGGATCTCTTCCGCCACATACCCTGCCATCCGGTAGGCTCCGAAATCATTGGTATGGGTGTAATCTCCCGGGAAAAAGATGGGTTTGGCATCCTGTAATCCCTTTTCCAGCACATATTCTTTGCTGTGGGCATGAAGGTCCAGTACGGGAATATTGTACTGTGCTCCCAACTCCAGACACACATCTGCGAATTCCTCCAACAGATCCAGATAGGTCTGATCCCGCAGTCTCCAGGTATTTCTTGCAATCGGTGTTACCAGTACCGGATAGACACCCCTTGCCTGATTCTCTTTGATATAGCGCTGCAGATTTGCCTGATAGCCGTCCTTTGCCTGCAGCTTTGGAAGCTTCTGGTCATTGTGACCGAACTGGTAAAATACATAATCGCCGGGTCTGCTGTACTGTTCGATCACCGCATAATGTCCTTCCTTGCGGAACGTATCTGTGGTCAGTCCCGAATGAGAATGGTTCGACACGGAAAGTCTGGCATCCAGATATGCCGGAAGCATCTGTCCCCAGCCGCAGTAACAGGTACCGGGATAATAGGGATAATCTCCGGGCTGATCCGTCACCGTGGAATCTCCTGCCAGATATATGGTAGGACAATTCATCTCTTCCACCGTAAGAGCACTGATTCTTGGTCTGTCTGCCAACACTGCAATGTCCACGGTCTTATCCGCAAAAATATGCGAATACCCAACCGGTACAATATCGCAGACATTCACCGCCATGGTATAAGTGAACTCTCCTGCTTGTACTCTGCCGTGAAAAGCAAGACGTCTTCTGCCGGTAAAGATCAATACCTCTCCCATCTCCTCCTCGGAGCGGATGGTCAGCGTGACCTTATAATTGCCCTGTCTGGGCACATCCACTTTGAAGAGTAACGGGATCCGTCTGGGAGAACCCGGCATTTTTTCTCCTGACTGTGCCTCCAGGACTGCCACTTCTTCTGCGGAATCCAGATAGCAGCCATTCTCATCTTCTCTAAGGAAGGTCAGATTCTCGTTCTGATACCAGTACATCAGTTCAAAAGACGAATTCAGTTCCCGGATCTGCAGTCCTTCCTGTTCTCTTCTGTTTTTCTCTGTTACAAAGCCATAGCCTTTTCCGGGCTGATAGAGGTCGTCACTGCCCACATCGATCAGATTGGCAGTTCCTCCGTCCTTCCCGAACAGAAAATTTCTGCGAAACATTTATAACGCACCATCCTTCTCAATCTCGTCGGATACTAACAAAGTTGCAAAAAACGATAATGCCAGTCCCTGTCCCCAGCCCTGGATATACGCCTTGGGGATTCCTCGGTAGCCTTCCTTGTCTCTCATAACAGCGGTACCGCCGGAGACATTCATTACCTTACCGTCCTCACTTACATTGGCAAGCAGCCCCTTGATTGCCTTATTAATGTATTTGCTATGTAAAGGATTACCTCTGGTCAGCATTGCTGCGGCAATTCCTGCGGATGCGGAGATCTCTTCGTAAGACTCCGGATCATCCACCACAGTTCTCCACAGTCCGTTCTCTGTCTGGTATACCTTCAGTGCTGCCAGCTGCTCATTCAGAGAACCTGCCACATCGATATACTTGGGATACAGATAGCACTGTGGCAGGATGCCTCCTACCTGAGACATGGTAAATGCTGCCCACGCATTCGCTCTTCCCCAATAGATACCGGACATATGGTCTCCGGCAATATTGTCATAGCCGTGATACCAGAGCCCACTGCTGGGGTTCTGTAAATATTTGATATGCCAGTAATACTGGTTCAGGGCATCATCGATCAGTTCTTCGTCGTGTTCCATCACACCTACACGCAGCATTAAAAATGCCGCCATAAACAATGTATCACACCAGCACTGCTCCGGGAAATCATTATTGGCAGAAACAGTATGCTGTAATACATGATCTCCGAAACGCAGAGCATCGTTTTTTAAATAGGCAATTTTACTCATCAGAATATCGTGATACTGCTGTTCTCCGGTTGCTTGATATAAGGTGATCAGACAGTGTCCCATAGCACAGGCATTGACAGTCCATACTTTGGGCAGTCCCAGGTCGATCAGCTCATCAATACGATCCTTTAAGAGATCCAAGTATTCTTTTTTGCCCGTTTTCTCATAAGCATCACTGATTCCGTAATAAGCTACCCCACAGGGCCAGTCCCAGGTCAGATCCATATTCATGGTCTTTTTCACAATTTTATCAACAATTGCTTCAATTTCTTTTTTGTCATATTCCAGCTTCAACATAGTTTCCTCCATTTCTGCCTTTCGGTATTATATGTTTTTCCCACAGATATCTTTCTATCAGATATGTCTGTCGGAAAAATACATAAACTTCTTCTTTTTAATACAGCCCCCAAGCCAGTTATGCCTGGGGGCTGAGTCTGCTTATTTTATTCAGAGCCGCTGCTCTATCAATTAATTACTGCAGCTTCGTGGTGTTACCTGCTTCCAGAGCTTCCTGTCTCTGATCGATAACCTCCTGATAACCTGCATCCAGATACTTCTGGCTCAGTTCATCATACAGAGCATCGAATTCATCCTTGGAGCACATGGTCAGCTTGTCACGATACTCGGTATACAGATCGTACAGAGTCTGGTTGTACTCGGTTACAGCATCGATAGATGTTGCGAACAGACAGTCAGAGTTAGCCTTGCCTGCTTCGTAGATAGCAACCTGTCCTTCGTAGTTAGCCAGAATCTGATCATAGAAGTCCTGAGGAATACCCTGAGGGGTAACTGCCTTGATGTCCTTCTCGATAGAACCAAGAGTCTTAACTGCGGTTACTGCACACCAGTAGTCTACGTTGTTGTTGTGTCCCTGCTGCTCAGCCAGACCGGTCTGATCTGCTACTGCTACAGGATCACCGTTCTCATCATAGTTGAAGTTCACGCCTTCGATACCCCACTGCATGGTGAACAGGTTCTCGGGCTGGTTCAGCCACTCAAGGTACATCATAGCAGCTTTCACCTCATCTTCGGTAGCATCATTAGCGAAGCCGATCATCATACCGAAGTTGGTTCCGGGTCTGTAAGAAGCGGAAGATCCCCATGTCTCATCCTGTGTCCAGGTAGAAGGAGTTACTACTACTCCCAGTGTAGCGTCCGGATTGGTCTCATAGAAAGAATTAAGTACGTTCATGCTGGAAGAAATATAACCCTGCCAGGTAAATGCTTCACCGTTGATGAAGTCTGCCTCAGCCTCGGAGGAGTCTCTTAAGTAATACTCAGGATTATAATAACCATCATTGTACAGCTCATTCTCCCACTTTAAAAATCTCTTCTGAGCTTCGGTGGACAGAGCAGGAATCTGATAGTCACCGGTAGTAGCCCATGTGGTCTCATCCTGAGGGTAATCTCTGTAGCCATAGTTCTGGTCGATACCAGCACCGCTTACCTTCTTACCGCTTAAAGGATACTTGTGGCCATTCTCTACCAGCTTTGCATACAGCTCTAACAGCTTGGTATTGTCACCGGTAGGATACTCACTGAAGCCTGCCTCCTCCAGCCAATCCTGACGGTAGAAGGTACACCAGGTATAAGTGGTATTACCATAAGGTCTGTAACCAAGGATCAGATAATCCTCATCTGCCAGCTTGGTGTAAGCATCATTACCATTCTCTACCATGGTCTCCCAGTAGGTAGGAGCGATCTGCTTGAATTCTTCTACATCATAAGTCTGCAGATAACCGTCTGCCTGCCAGCTGGCCAGCTTATCATAGTCATATTCCATACAGATGGTAGGAAGACTCTGGCTTGCTGCCAGCATAGCGTAATCAGTCATAACGTCGCTACGGGTAATTCCTACATATTCCACAGTGATGTTGTACTTATCACCGAAGTTCTCCTGTACCCAATTGGTCCAGTAGTTATTCTCTACGTCGGAGCATCCGTTTCCGGAAGAACCACGATCGTATACAGGAATCTGTAAGGTTACATTGCTTGCGAAAGGCTCCCATCCGTCAATACCTGCTACTGCAGTGGTTCCTTCGTCTGTGCTCGCTGCTGTGGTGCTTTCTGCCGCAGAGTCCTTGGTAGTAGTGTCTGCACTTGTGTCGGAGCTTCCGCATCCGGCCAGTGTGCTCATTGCCATGGCACCAACCAATGCTGTTGCCATTACCTTGTGAAGAGTATTCTTCTTCATAAATCAATCCTCCTTGTTTGTTCGAAAGAAAATCTGTTCCCTGATTGGGTGAAGATTCCCTTTCTTTAAAATTATATAGTTTTATTTGTACCCCCGTTTTCGGGGAAAACTAACTTGGGTGTTTTGTTTCTTTTAGCCCTTAACTGCTCCGATCATGGTACCCTGTACAAAGTACTTCTGTAAGAACGGGTAAATAATGATGATAGGAATAGTTACGAACATGATGCTGGCCGCCTGCAGTACTTCGGGAGTGGACTGAATCGCGCTGCCGGTATCTGCCAGGGAAGATGTCTGTGCTTCCGCTGCGGATGCTACCAGCTGATACAATTTATACTGGATCAGTTTCAGGTTTGCACTCTTGGTGTAGTACATGTTGTCTGAATAAGCATTCCAACGTCCTACAGCGTAGAACAGTGACAAAGTTGCCAGAATCGGTTTGGACAGCGGTAATACAATCTTGTTTAAGATCTGGAAATTGGTTGCGCCATCCAAAAAAGCGGATTCTTCCAAGCTGTCAGGAATCGTACTCTGGAAGTAGTTCTTCATGATCAGCATGTTGTACGGGGAATAGATCAAAGGCAGGATCAATACCCACATGGTATCCAACACATGCAGTTTCTGATATAACAGATAGCTGGGGATGATGCCGGCGCTGAAGTACATCGGAACCATCAGTAAGAAGGTCAGGAACTTTTTGCCCTTTAATCTCTTCTTGGAAAGAGGGTAAGCAGCGCAGGTACATACTAACATTCCCAAAACCGTGAAAATCAGGGTGACGATCACCGAGAAGACCATGGAGTAGGTCATGGAGTTGTCTGCGAATACTTTCTTGTAAGCATCGAAGGTGATGTCCTTTGGCCAGAAGTATACGCTCTTGGACATTACTGCGGTATTACCGGAAATAGACTTTACAGCCACATGTAAGAAAGGTAATACGCAGCTGGCGCAGAGGATAACGATCACTGCCATCATAACGAAATCGCTGATACGAAATTTATTTACCGCATGAGCTCCGCCTGCGGAGGTAGATTCTTCATTGATATTGACTTCTTTTTTCTTCATTACTCTCACCTCCTACAGTAATCCATCTTCGCCAAGCTTCTTGGCAAATCTATCAGATAACAGAACCAGGATCAGTCCGATCAGTGACTGGAACAGACCAACAGCGGTCGCCGCACTGAACTTTCCGGCTCCGATACCTTTATTATATATGTAGACAGCCAGCTGATACTGGAAGTCCTTGACCTGTGAATTCTCTAACGCGGTCAGACGCTCTAAGTTACTTCCCATGACACGTCCGAGGTTCAGGATCAGCAGTGTGACTACTGTACTCTTGATACCGGGAAGTGTGATATGCCACATTCTCTTCCAGCGGTTCGCGCCATCAATCATGGCTGCTTCATACAATTCTCCGTTGATGCCAGTGATTGCTGCCAGGTAGAGGATCGTGCCCCATCCCATTGTCTGCCATACGCCAATCAGCAGATACGTTATTGCCCAGTGCCATTTCTCATTCAGGAAAGGAATTCCTTCCGTGATCACTCCCATGTTGGTCAGCACAATGTTTACCAGACCTGAGTTAGGACGGAACATTGTCATTGCTACGCTTCCGATGATAGCCCAGGAAAGAAAGTGAGGCAGATACAGGATTGTCTGGGATACTTTCTTGAATCTGGGATATCTTAATTCGTTCAGGATCAGTGCCAAAATGATCGGCATTGGGAATCCAATGATCAGATCTGCCAGGTTAAACACTACGGAATTGCGAAGTGCCCGGATGAAGTCGGCATCCTTAAATATCTTAACGAATGTCTTCATTCCCACCCATTCGCTGCCTGCATATCCTTTCGCCGGTTTGTAATCCATAAAAGCCATCCGCAGTCCCGGATATGCTCCGTAGCTAAATACAAATACCATAATCAGTGGAAACAACAACAGCAGATATAATTGCCAGTCTCTTTTAAAGGCTTGTTTCCAGGTGGTTTTCGTTTTGGGCACCACCACATTGGCTGCATTCTTTTTCGCCATATTGAACCTCCTCAAGTGTCAGTCGTATTTTCTCGTCACTTTGTACACTTTTTGTAACCTTGTAAGCATATTATCATACATGTTGTCATATTTTTCTAATCAAACGTTGCAGAAAACTATGCAAAAGCAACCATTATAGATCATGTTTGTTTTTCGTAAGTTTCCTTATTCCGTTTATTCTTTTTCGTATAATCATGTATTTATCGAAAAAACGCCGTATTTTACAATATTTTTAGCATTTTTTAAGTAACTTTTCGGAAACGGTGCCAAAAGCGTACTGATTATTTATACAACATAATGGTTGATTTTGTCCAGTTTAATTGTTATAAATAGTATATGGACATTATTTCCATTGTCTGGGATGCTTTTTCGACATCATCGGGCAAGGTGCACAAGGAGGTTGGAAATGGCGAAGTCAAAGCGCGTCGTTACAGAATACCGAAGCTACTATCTGCCCATGCAGTTCCCCGTACTGCTTCTGTCCGGTGATTATTGGAAGATCTCGGATATTCCCAGCGGAAGTCTTCACTTCCATAATTGTCTGGAGATTGGAATCTGTCATTCCGACAGCGGTACCCTGGAGATCAATGGGGAAAAACAGACCTTTCACGCCGGTGATGTCACCGTCCTCCCCCGCAATGTTCCTCATACTACTTATAGTACACCGGGCACGAAGAGCCACTGGTCCTATCTGTTCCTGGATCCGAAGGAATTGTTCCGCAATCTCCTCCCCGCTTCCTGGAAAAATTATGACCTGTCCACGGACGGTTTCCCGGGATTCCGCTATATTTTCAGTAAAGAAGAGTTCCCCCACATCAACTATCTGGTGTCCTATATCATTCATGAGCTGGAGGAGCAGAATCCCTGTTACCAGATCAGCGCCAGAAGTCTGTTGTGTTCCCTCTATATAGAGCTGTACCGGATCGAAAGTCTCGGCGGTGCCAACCCCGACACTGCAAAAGCGGGTTCTCCCGAGATTCTCGCCCTGCAGAATCAAAAAAAAGAAGGTGAGATCGCCGAAAACTCTCTGGTGATTTCACCCGCTCTGGATTATATTGAAGAAAATTATATGCAGCAGTTCACCATTGAATATCTGGCGGAGCTGTGCCATTGGAGTCCGACGCACTTCCGCCGGGTCTTTCATGATATTATGGGCACTTCACCGCTGGACTACGTTAATAATACCCGGATTTTAAAATCCTGTATTCTGCTGCGTAGTACGGAACAGACAATCTTGGATATTTCCGAAATGGTAGGCTTCCACTCAGTATCCAGCTTCAACCGGTACTTCATCAAGCTGCTGCAGATGTCTCCCAGAGAATACCGAAAGCAGATGCAGCAGAGTGCAAAAAAAGCGGAGAATCAGTCCATTCTGGAATTTGCCGGATGGATGCGTCCGGAATAATGTCCTACGGTGTTTAAGCCAGTCTCTTATGCTTCCATTTGCCGGAATAATACCGAAGCACGGGAATGATGCAGCCGCAGCTCCAGGACAGGGGTGTGGCGATCCAGATGCCCGTCACGCCTAAGATTCCGGACAGCAGATACGCGAATACGATCCTGCCGGACAGCTCCGTCAGTCCCGCCACCATGCAGGTATTGACATCTCCGGCTCCCCGGATCACATTCTGGTAGCTCTGCATCACCCCGGCAATGACATATGCCACACCGATGATAGTCAGATATGTACAGCCGATGCCGATAGCTTCCGCCGATTCATTGGCATCTAAGAACAATGTCATCAGCTGTATCCGGAAGATCAGCACCAGTGCTGCTATGCAGACACTGGCTCCCACCATGACCGTTAACGTCTTATAGAGAGCCTCTCGGATCCGGTCATATTTATTTCTAGCAATATTCTGCCCGGTAAATACCGACAGTGCCGTTCCGATGGAGACAATGACCTGAATCGCCACGCTGTCCACACGGTTTGCCGCCACGTAAGCAGCCATGGTGGAGGAGCCAAAGGAATTCACCAGCCGCTGGACGCTCATGCCGCCAAGCGATATCATGCAGGACTGGAACGCCGCCGGGAATCCGGTCTTTACCACCAGATGGATATAGTCTGCTTCCGGTCTCCACTTCATCAGAGACAATCCGATCTCTTCTCTTACTTTCAACACTTTTATAAAACAGATCACCGCCGAAGTGCACTGTGCCAGAATCGTCGCATAGGCAGCTCCCGCTACTCCCATTTTGCACACAACGATGAAAAATAAGTCAAATACAATATTCACCACAGAAGAAGCGATCACCGCCTGCAGCGGAGTTTTCGAGTCTCCCACGCTATTTAGAATTGCCGCGCAGCCATTGTATATTACGCTGCCGAATACAAAAGTATAGATGATATGCAGATACGTCGCGGAATAACCGATGACATTCTCCGGCACGCTTAAAAGCCGCAGGAAAAATTCCGCACCGAAGATTCCGATGAGCGACATAATGCAGGTCAGCACTCCTGCCACCCAGACCAGTGCCGTCACCGTCTTCGCCAGCCGCTCCTTATTGCCGCAGCCAAAGCACTGCGCCACCACCAGTCCGGCGCCGTTGCACATGCCGCTGACCAGTGCCAGCAGAAAATAGGTTAGAGTTCCTGTACTTCCCACACCTGCCAGTGCACTCTCTCCTAAGAATCTGCCCACGATCACCGTATCCGCCACATTATATACCTGTTGGAATATATTGCCGATCAACATTGGAATGGCGAAACCAATGATCAGTTTTAGTGGTTTTCCCTGTGTCATATCATTCATGCAAGTGTCCTCTTTTCTTCTTGTTTTGACAACCCGTCCGATTTTTCTGCGTGATCTGTTGCCTTTTCTCTTTCACCGGGACCTCACTCATTCTACCGCGGAGATCTCCTTGTGAAAATATATTATAGTGACTATATTTTTGTATTTTAGCGACTTAATATTGCATTTTCTATAGAATATACGTATGATACAGATGTAATTAAACGCTATTGTTTTTGATAAGGAGACACCATGAAAGAAACTGTCTTTTATGAGATCACAGGCTTTGCCGCACCCGCGATCTCCCTGTGTGATACCGCTCATATCTGCCCTCCCTATGTGCATTTCAGGCGGAAAGCTGCGGAATATATTTTGTACTACATCCACTCCGGGGAACTTGCTATCCGAGAGGATGACCGGGAATATCTGCTGACGGAAGGACAATATATCCTGTTGGATCCTTCCTGTGAGCACGAGGGACTGCGCTCCACCACCTGTAATTTTACCTATGTACATTTTACCATGCCGGGAGTCTGCATGACGGACTTGGAAGCACCCTCTTCCGCACCGGTTGTTTTTCCGAAGTCCGGGCACATTGACGTGGAAGATATTGCGGAGGATTTTAACGCTGTCCTTTCAAGGCTTTTGTCCCATATGGAAGATGACCCGCTTCGGTCCTACCTTAAGGGAAGTCTGCTCTGCGAGCTTTTAGGGCTCCTGGCACTGCAGTACAGGCGGCACAGATTGCATGCCATGGCGACCTCCTCCGGCACCGCAAGCTATGTTCCCGGTCTGAAACGGTATCTGGCGATCCACTACGGCACCGATATCAGCAGTAACTCTCTGGAGGAAATGTTCCACTGTAACTTCGACCACCTAAACCGCGTGTTCAAGAAAGCTACCGGTGACACAATCTTCGCCACCCTGAACCGCATCCGCATCGAAAACGCAAAAAAATACCTCGCCACAGGACTGTATACCTGCAGCGAGGTGACTGTAAAATGCGGATTTCACGATGTTTATTATTTTTCCAGAGTATTTAAGAAAATGACAGGAATTACTCCGACTGCCTATAGAACTTCCTGTCAGTCCGACAGCTGATCAACCACGCCTCACCATTCTCGCACTCAGGAGGCGGTTCTCCTTTTTGGGCGGCAGATCGTAATAGACCTCTTCTTTATAGGGATCCAGTTCCAGGGCCAGATGCTTTGGATAGCCGTAGCGTCTTAATGCTACCCGCCATAGTTCCCCGTTGGAGAACCAGTCGTCGATCAGCTTCCCGTTTTGATATAGTCTTGCACCGTCTCCGCCGAAATCCAGTTCCAGATAAATCTCTTCCGGCAGGCTATCCATCGCATGGTTATCATATTTTAATTCCAGCTCATAGACTGCCGGGTGCGTGTCGCCGTATACATTTCCGATGCTTTCCGCAGTTGGTCTGTAATCGGTGGTCTGCACGTCTCCCGCCTCTGTAAACTGCAGCTTGGACAAATAGCGGGGCTTTCCGTCTTCTGCGTCACAGAAATATTCCGCCTCCTGTGTCGTAAGAACTCTCACCGCTTCCGCATGTTCCCTGCCGTCACTCCATTCAAAATATACATTTTCCGGATTCTCCTCCGTATAGAAATAATAAGTTCCGCCAAAGCATCCCAGATAGGAGACATTAGTTCTTCGAAGTCTGAGCTGCTCTCCCTGTATCTCCACGGGCAGATTATACGGCAGCACCAGAATTGCATCCGTCCGCACATGAATCCGGTCGAAAACGATCTGCTTCTGTGTTCCCTCACGGTCCGTTATCGCAAATTGCAAGGGTTTGTCCGGCGTGATCTGCTTCTCTGTCATTTTCCGTTTTCTCTGATGGTTATTGATAAATAAAAATCCACAGTCCGCAGCTTTATTATAGCGGAAAGCTGCCCGCAGCGTCTCCATATCCTCCGCCCCGGCGGGCGCGGGAATATTTTCCGGCAGATACGTTTTCGCCGATGCCAGCAATTCTTCTGTATTTTTGATAAAAATATGGTGCTTGCGCAGCCTATAATAGTTCTCCTGCGGCAGACCGTTTTCCCGCAGACACGTCTGGAAATCATAGCTTTTCACCGGAAGGTCATTGGCATAGCCGGTAGCCTTCGACTCCTGCAGAGTGGTATATTTTCCGTCGGGATTCACGCCGCCGTGATACATATAATATCCAATCAGATTCGCCCCTGCTCCCAGCATGCAGATCGTCTGTGCCTCAACATCCTCCGGGTAAGGGTAGGTGCGTCTGT
The DNA here is from genome assembly GCA_963650795.1 of Bacteroidales bacterium H4. GTDB lineage: Bacteria > Bacillota > Clostridia > Lachnospirales > Lachnospiraceae > Acetatifactor. The sequence continues at coordinate 19,777 of CAVJMX010000016.1, read as the reverse complement.
GTGCTGTCACCTGCAGTCCCCCACCCAGTTCCGCCGTCAGGTAAGGGGATTCCTCTGCATCAAAGGTAAAACCGCTCTGCCCTTCAGCGAAATCCGAAGCGATATTGGCATCGTCATGAAAGGGCTGAAACAGAAAATTCTCGCTTGCCGCAAGTTCATGGGTATGATTCGCCCACGGAGCATCCACATACCCGCCAAGCACCGGCAGAAATCCTTCCGGTACATAGGCGCCTGCCCAACCGGTCGCTGAAAAATAGGGAGCGGTCAGTCCTTTTTCTTCCGCCATGGTTCTGAGTGTGCGCATATGCGCCATGCCCTCTTCTCTGTTGGAAGGCCCTCCGGCATGCCCATACTCATTCTCGATCTGGATACCGATAACGGGACCGCCGTCCTTATGCATATATCCGTCCGCCTGCTCAGCGATCCTGTTAAAAAAGGTGTCCACATACTTTAAATACTGCGGATCATCTGTCCGCAAAGTCAGTTCTCCCCGCTTTTCCTTCTCCACCAGCCAGTCCGGAAAACCGCCGTTTCTGCACTCTCCGTGTGCCCACGGACCGATGCGCAGCCATACTTTCATTCCGGCTTTCTGACAGCAGTTAAGAAATTCTTTCAGATTCCTCCTGCCGGAGAAATCCCACTCGCCTTCCGCTTCCTCATGGTGGATCCAAAACACGTACGTAGCAACAATGTCTACACCGCCCTGTTGCATGTTCCCCAGGGCTGTTTCCCATTCTTCTTCCGGATAGCGGGAGAAATGGAATTCGCCCATAATAGGCAGAATCGGTCTGCCGTTGCAGGTTAGGCTTTCGCTGTTATAGCTATAGATTTCCTTTTTCATCTGAACATCCTTTCCCAGTATAATCTATCAAAAATTTTTTACGCGTGATTACAGATCATGTACCATGATTCCCTGATGGGCATTGTCCATGGCAAGCAGTTCTTCCTCACAGGCTTTGGCTTCAGCATCCTGTCCAAGCCCTTTCAGTCCCAGGCTCATCATGAACAGACAATGCTTTCGGTTCCGCTCGTCCAGATCCTCCTCAAAGATCAGCAGATCCGGCAGGGATACCGCAAAATAATCTATTTTTACATTCTCCTCTATATGCTCTCTGCCATACTCCACCAGTTTCCGAAATCTGCAAACCGCCTCTTCCTCGTTTCCAAGCTTTCTGTAAGCCAGTCCCTGATAATAAATCATCTCTGGCGGCTGGTCGTTGTAATACATCATGCCTACCGGTTCCGATTCTCCGTGGCAGGCTCTTGTCAGGCTCCCTGAAGCATCCTCACCCAGTTTCTCTTGCACCAGTCCCAACAGATAATATAGGTTATTTTCCTGTGCTGACTCCAGCTTACCTTCTCCCAGGTTATGAGGATATTCTCCGACTGCCTGCAGAAGAAGTGTTTTCGCTTCCGCATAGTCCCCTTTTGCCGCAGCCACTTTTGCCAGCTGGTACAGGGCTGTCAGGTATTGTGCCGCCACTTTGCCTTCGCCGCCTTCCCACTGATGGAACTGCCTTACTTTGATCAGATCGAGAGCCTTCGCATTTTCTCCCAGCGTATTTAAAAGCGTCGCATACTCCAGATACAGATCATCCCGGCCTTCCACCAGTACAAAATGTTTTTCCATATCGCCCAATCGTTCCTTCACGGGAACATTCAGACGTTTTCTTAGCTGATCCAGTTCCAAATACACTCTGGCATCCGTCTCATCCAGGGCGAAAGCTTTCTCCAATTCCTCATATGCCCTCTGCGGCTGCTTTTTCACATTGTAATATGCCAGTGCCAGATTTCTATGTACCGTCGGGAAATCCGGATTCCTGAGGGCAGACTCCTCATAATCCGCTATGGCTTCTCCGTACGCTCTCCTGTCATAGAGCAGGCAGCCCAGATAATAGTACGCCATACCGATTTCATGTTCTGCTGCCAGACTCTTCAACACGATATAATCTTCCGCTCTGTGAGGAAAACAACCGTCCGCCACAGCATTTTCTCCCAATGCCACGTACGAATCCTCGTCACAGCCTGCCTGTTCATCACTGTCTTTTCTATGCAGTTTTTGGTATCCGTATGCAATATAATAATATACCAGCGGATAAATATCCTCTTGCCGTGATACATTCTGTTGTTCCACCCATTTTTTAGCAAGAGCGATACCCTGCGCGTAGTCTCCTGCCTCATAGAGATCAATCATCAGTTCCAGCAGAGTATTATGGTTGATCTTCTCCGGCTGTCTGTCATAGAGTGGATTGATCTTCAGGCTCTCCTTATGTAATTCTTCCGCTTCGTGAACTCTTCCCAGTTTCTTTAAAAGGTTTTCCTTCAGCGCCCGGGCTTTCATGCAATGATACTGCCTGAGAATAGATTCATTTACATGCTCTAACGCCTCTGCGAGTCTTCCCGCTTTTGCATCCAGACATGCTAACTCATAGAATCCGGGTGCCTGGAAGCTGCCGCCCCAGACAGCTTTGTAAAAGGCATCATAAGCTTCTTTTTCTTTTCCCTGATATTTCAGTGCCAGTCCCAGATTATAATACGGTTCATAATCGTAAGGGTTGGGGTTGGAGCGAATGGATTTCTCCACTGCCTTCCGGAAATACTTTTCCGCTCCGGCAAAATCACAGCTCCGTAACATGCATCTTCCGTAGGCGTTGTTCAGGCGGATATCGGAAGGATCCCTGCGCAGTCCTTCCAGATAGTAATCCTCGGGATGATAAGTGGCATGCCGGTATTGTTCCACATGCAGACCGTAGAGAAACAGATCCTCCGTAGTTTCACAGTCCTTCGGAAGCGGTGCTGCCTTCGCCGGTTCCGGCACCTCTGCTTCAATTTTTTTCGGAAAACGGTAGGACACCAGCTCTCTTCCGTCCGAGGCAAGTACGCATACCTGCAAGCCGCAGAGCATCTCTGTGCCATTTTTCGTTTCCATCGTAAATGCCGGTATCTGTTGCAGTTTTTCTCTTCCGATCTTCATTTTACAGGTATGCTCCGGTGACAGATCCACGCATTCCTCATACCACACCTTTTCCGGTCCACCGTTTTCCCCGGGGCATGTCAGTTGGATTTTCGCTCCTTTTTGTACGGATGTGGTATACGCCGATACCGTAAGCTGTCCCGCAGTCTCATTATATTCCGCATTCACCGCTGCATCGGTCGTAGCGTTTTTCACATAGCCGATGTTTTTATAGGGCATAAAGTACTGTTTGAAATTCTTGGTCTCCTGGGGCTGAATCCAGGTGAAATCCGGCTGATTGTCCGTAAAGCAGCCGGTCATCAGCTCAATATACGGACCGTCCTCGTCGGTCAGCGCCCGGTCCCATGCCTTACCGAATTCTCCGCAGCCCCAGGTCCACTGCTTTTTCCCCGGGGCAATATGGTGATCTGCCACGTGCAGAAGTCCTGCCTGTTTTCCGTAATCGTACTCCCCGATAAAGTTATAATCCGAGCGGTATGCCATGTAGGAAGTCGGTACCGGGATATTTTTGTACTGTGCGATATTCACATGATCGTATTTATGTTTGTAATAAGTTCCTTCCGCATAAGGGAAGCTGATGACATCCCGTTTGCCATGGTCATAGACCGCGGTCACATCCTCCGGGAATACCGAGATGGTGTCATCATTTACCGCCACCGCCGGATTCGCCCACCACAGGAAGGTCTGAGGCATTTTCGTGCGGTTATAGAGCTTTGCCGACAATTCGATGTATGCCTTGTCGGGATAAAGGGTCACGCCCAGCAGCCCTTCCGTCCGGAACATATTCTCGATCTCTCCCATCCAGACCGTAGCACTTCCATCCGCATTTTCCGCATAGGTATATTCTACCGGATCAAAGGTACTGGGTCTATGATGCTGGGGCCAGTTAAATTCGATTCCTCCGGAGATCCAGGGTCCCGCCAGTCCCACCAGCGCCGGTTTGATGACATGATTGTAATAGATAAAATCATAGCCGTTGGTCTTATCATAGGCTCTCTGGATCCTGCCGCCCAGCTCCGGCAGCATCATTACCTTCAGATAATCATTTTCCAGAAAAAGTGCCGTATATTCCTTATCCACCTTCTCATCACTGATCTTCTCAATCACCGTGTGGGGATAGATTCTTCCGGAGCTCCCCTGATAGACACGTTTCTCTAAAAACACGGGATTTTTATCCGGTTTACCCGCCTCGTAAGTAGGAATCGTCACTTTTTCTTCCCAGCCATGTACCTTGTTCATGGTATCCTCCTTTTTTGGAAATTCCTGCTGTTTTTCTTTTGTGCCTATCATATCATATGGTTTTCCCATTGACATTAATGCTTTTTGCTGTTATGTTTATAAAAATTGCTATTGGAGGCATTATGTTTACCACAGAACATCTCATAGATCCCACCTCTGAATACTACATCTATACCCCTACTGCCGAGGCGGTTCAACTCTTCTTATATCCGCTCTGTCTCGGGCATTTCCGCTATTTGCCCGGATATCATCTGGAACGGAGCAGTTATAACAGCCTGCTCATCATGTCCATAACCGGTGGCAGCTGCAGACTTCGTACTCTGGATACAGAGCTGACCGTTTCTGCAGGGCATACTATTTTATTAAATTGCTATGCTCCGCACTCTTATGAAAGTGAAGCAGGCTGGGAAGCTGACTGGATCCATGTGGACGGGGCTGCCGCATTAAAATATTACGAATCTCTCAGCCGCCTTGCAGGCACTGCCATTCCCATGCTGTCCCATGCGCCCACCGGACTGTCCTCTCTGACAGCATTGTTTTCCAAAGGAGCGGTTCCCTCGGAAGCCGCTGTCTCCCTTCTCATTGCCGGAATGCTCTCAGAGTTTTCCTCCACGTCCGCTTCTGCCACAGACAGGGACATCATCTCCACTGTTACCGGCTATATACAGTCCCACTTTGCAGAGCCGCTGTCCGTGGATGATCTGGCTGAGCTGGCACACTTAAGCCGTTTTTATTTTATCCGTCTCTTCCGCCAGCGCACCGGTCAGACCCCTCATGAATATCTCATTGCCACCCGGTTGAATCATGCAAAATATCTGTTGAAAAATACAGATCTTACCATAAAACAAATCTGCTTTGCCTGTGGTTTTGCCGACGAAAGCCTATTCTGTACGCGTTTCAAAAATTCTACAGGACTGCGCCCTTCCGATTACCGCAATTAATAGGATGTCCAAGAAGTGTATGCAGTTCCTGCCAGGTGAGCTCCTCCGCCGGCAGGAAATCCTCTCCGGACAGATATTCGTAGATTGCCGCCTGGAGTGTCCTTGCCTCCGGATACTGCAGACTCTTATGCAGTTCCATGGTAGATAATAATACTTTTCCGTTCAGACAGTTAAATTCGATCAGCTGTGCCATAGGACGTAAAAAAGCATAACTGTCCATCTCGGTAATAATTGTTTTCATCTGTCTTGGCAGAATCACGGCACGTTTCCCTGCCATAATCCACCACTGCCAGTCCGTATGGAAATCTGTCGGGAAGCTCCGGAAGATGGGATGCTCTGTATCGATCAGCTGTCCCATGCCGCCTTCCTGTTCCGCGAAAGTCCCTACCGACCAGAAGTCCGTGGTAAACTGCGTTTTGATAGAATTCGGCAGGCTCTCTTTGTCCGCATCCGGTGACAGATAGACCCTCCCTCCGTTTTGGAGAATTTCCCTCGCCTGCTCATCCAAAGTTCTGGTCTCATATACATTTGCCGGACATGCCGGAGTAATCTTCTGATACACCCACACAGGATAAGAGCTGGTGCAATTGCCGATACCCACTGTGAGTGTGAGTGCTATATTCTCCTTCACAAAGTCAAGGGGAATGTCGAGACTTCCTATCGCAGTGCAGCTTCCCGGAGGGCAGACTTTTTTCTCCGTATCTGCTTCACTTTCTGCAATTACAGCTTCCTTCCAATCTTCCGTCTTTGCCGCCGGCTTCTGATTTCCGCTCCCCAATGCGGATTTTCTTTCGGCAAGTGTCCAGCAAAGCACTCCTTCGATGCTTTTTTTCCCGAAGTTTGCTGCTACTACCTCCGCTGTCAGCCGCTCTCCTGCCTCATAAGTATAGCGGGACAGTTTTACCAGAATTCTGCTCTCCCTGAAAAATTCACGAAAACGTTCCGGTCTCGCGAAATCGTACGGTTTCGGCTCCAAATGGGAATTCATCATACCCACCAGTGCAGTTCCCTGTCCGGGGAAATCCTGCAGTCCCAAAAGCGAAATTCCGGACAGTTCCTTCGTACGCATGGCAGCCTCGATCTCTTCCCGGTATGCCAGTCTGGACAGTTCACCGGTGGCTTCCACATATTTTTTCCATACGGGTAAAAGTCCCTGTTCCTCTACCCGTTTCCGGATCAGCTTCAGATTCACCGGATCCGATATACCGTGAAAACTTTCCAGTTCCTCAAAATCCGGCAATACTTCAAAACTAAATACCGGCTTTGCATAATTTTTACGAATCTCTGCCATCGCCGCATCATAAGTATGATCCGCCGATGGATACTTTTCGTTAATGTATCCCCGCATTCCGGAGAAAGTTCCCCGGATCACCACATTTCTGCAGCTCTGGGAGGTATAGAAATCACTCTCCGGATCGCACCCTTCCTCGCCATAAAAGGCATTGGATCCATTCGCATACAAGCGGGTCGGATCCAGACGTTTCGCCATTCTGACCAGTTCCAGCATCCGCTCTCTGCCTTTGCCCTTCGCCTGCAATTCATTCCCCAATGTCAGCATTACAAAAGAAGGATGGTTGGCATATGTTTGCAATATTGCTGTAAGCTCTGCCCAATAATATTGAAAGCTCTCCTCAGTTCCAAATGCATCCTTCGGATCCCAGTTGGACAGCTCCGGCTGCAGGAGCATTCCCAATTCATCCGCTGCCGCAAAAGCTGCCTCCGGCTCACAGTGGGAATGGAAGCGAACACAGTTAATGCCATAACTACGGTATTTTAACAGAATCTCTTTCCATTCCGGAACTGTCATGGGAGAATGTCCGGTCTCGGGATATTCTGCGCAGTTTGCCTCACTCCGCAGAAAAAGAGTCCTGCCGTTCAGTGCCAGTCTTCCGCTGCCGTTGTCACCGAATGTGCGGATGCCAAAGCGGGTCCTGTACTCACTGACGACGTTGCCTTTGCACTCTGTCCTCAGCAAACCACAGCGAAGCATTGCCGTCATCTCATAGAGATTGCCTTCTTCTTCGTCCCAAAGCTTTACATTTTCCCTAAGCGGTAGATCACGGAACCAGATCTTCAACGTTTTTCGCTTTTTCCTGCTTGCTTCCGTGCTGTTCTCCCCGGAATGCATCACAGGATCTGTCAGTTTTTTTATAACTCCCACGCCTTCTGCTTTTGCCAATACCTCTGACTGCAGCACAAGCTCAGCATTCTCCAAACAGCTTCCTGCTTCCAGCGCCAGTTCCACACAGACATCCAGCACATAGCAGTTGCTTTCCGTTCCGTGTGCTTGTGTAAGTCTTCGCGGATATACCCGGAGGCTGTCTATGAAATCCTGCGGTCTGGTATACATACATAGGTTTCCGAGGATACCGTTCCAGTTCGTCTGTGTCTCATCCGTCGCCGCGGAAGAATAGCAGATGGCATCCTTAGGCATCCCCGGATAACTGTTATCCGATAGAAATGTCAGTTCATGCTCCCCCGGTGTCACTCCGGTGAGTTCAAAGATATAGGGCGTACTCAGGGTTCCCTGCCGGAACGCGGTGCACTCTACCCCGTCCACCAGCAGCCGGAGGGCTCTTGCCCGCTCCGCCATAACGAACAGCCTGTCTTTTCCGTAATCCGGTACCGTTATCTTACGGCTGATCCGGGCTTCTCCTTCATAGGTATGCCGTCTGGTAAACCTCGTGGCGATTGGTGCATCCCTGTCTACCTCTCCCACGGCATTTCCCAGTGCTGCATCCGGGTGCCACTGATTTGCTCCGACATCTCTGTGACCGATGCCGCTCTCATCCAAAGTTCCCGGCAGACGCATCTGTGCTGCCGTTCCATCTGCCAGTACCGCCTTCCATATTCCTTCCAATGAAACTTGCATTGCAATCCCTCTGTTCTTATATAATTTTTTATATTTTTCAGTCATCACGAAATATAGTTAGTTTAATTATAGACTTCACCTCAAATCCAATGCAACGGATTCTCCTTCATGTTCTATGCAAAAAAGAACCTCATTACCGATATTTCTATCAGTAATGAGGTCCTCTGATTCTTACTCATATCTTAATGCATCGATTGGATTCATTTTTGCCGCCTTATTCGCCGGATAATAACCGAAAAAGATACCGATTCCCAAGGAAAAACCAAGAGAAAGGACAATACTGGAAGCAGAGGGCATTGCGGGAGTTCCCATCAGATTTGCCGCAAAAATACCACCTGCCACACCTAATATCACGCCGATAATTCCTCCTATCAGGCATATGATCATGGCTTCCACGATAAACTGCATTCGAATATATTCATTCGTTGCTCCCAAAGCCTTTCTGGTTCCGATCTCTCTGGTACGTTCTGTAACCGATACCATCATGATATTCATTACACCAATACCGCCTACCACTAAAGCAATACCTGCGATTACTGCAATCGCCAGTACTATCGTATCCAACATACTGCTCATAATCGAAACCATGGAAGCCATACTGGATGCTCCAACCGTAAAATATTGGTTATTTCTGTAATATCCCTGCATATAGACTTCTATCTGGTCTGCCAGGGCATCAGAGTCTAATCCCGCTTTGGTGACCACACTGAAAGAAGAATAGTTCTTGCTGTGATTAAAATTCTGCGCTGTCGTCAATGGAATATAGCAGCTTGTCGCACTGCTGCCGAACATTCCTCCGCCTTTGGATTCTTCTTCATATACCCCGATAATGTTATATTCTACTGTCTGTCCGTCGATCTCTCCCTTGATACTTTTTCCCAGTGCTGCCTGATAATCCGTTTCAAACAATTCATCCACCAGGGTGCTGCTCACAACGATCACACCGCGAGCCTGCTGCAGTTCCTCGGCTGAAAAAGTATCTCCTGCCAGCATCGTCTTTTCATTAGCTTTAAAATATCCCAGACTGACACCGGTAATACTCGCTTCTGAGGAAAGCCCTCCATTTTTTAAGTTGGTAGTTCCAACCGATTCCGACACAGAAATTGCCTCAATGGAATCCGAAAAATCCGCAACCAGGGAATAGATCATTTCATCTGTAAAATAGTCCTCTTCTGTGACATCCCTTGTAGCTTCCACAAGACCAAATACAATCCCGTTTTCCCTTTCTTCTGCTTCCCGTTCCACACGTTGCAGAGAAACCGTAATATTATTGGCTCCCATGGACTGCATGGAGGAAGACACCGAACCGGTCAAGGAGTTTCCAACTGTCATAATAGCAATCACAGAGGCGATACCGATGATAATGCCCAGCATGGTCAAAAGCGCCCTTGATTTATTTGCCAGCAGACTGGTAACAGCCAGCCTGATATTTTCAATCAACATTGTCACGGCATCCACTCCCCTTTCTTTCTCCCATGATATGACCATCTTTGATGGTAATAATTCTCTGAGTTTCTTCTGCCAGTTCGTCTGAGTGTGTAATCAGCACAATCGTTTTTCCCTGCTCCTGATTTAATTTGTGAAACAAATCCATTACATGCCGCCCCGTCTTAGAGTCCAGTGCACCGGTGGGCTCATCTGCCAGAATGATAGCAGGATCATTTGCCATGGAACGTGCTATCGCCACTCGCTGCTTCTGTCCACCCGACAGTTCTTCCGGCAGGTGCTTTGTTCTCTCTCCCATATCCACAAGTTTCAAAAGCTCCACTGCCCTTTTCGTTCTCTCTTTTCTCCCAATGCCTGCATAAAGCATAGGCAATTCTACGTTTTTAACAGCATTCGTCTTAGGTACCAGGTTATATGTCTGGAATACAAAACCGATTTTTTGATTTCTTAAAAAAGATAAATCCCTGTCCGAAGCCGAGTCAATATCCACTCCGTCTAAAACATATTTTCCCTCTGTAGGTCGATCCAGCAATCCGATCACATTCATCAAAGTCGTTTTTCCGGAACCGGAAGCTCCCACAATTGCCACGAATTCTCCTTCTTTTACGTCCAAATCAATTCCGTTTAAGATCTGCAGTTCATTAGGCTGACCGATATAAAACTTCTTTATGATACCCTGCAGGCTAAGAATCGTCTTATTTTCCACTAAAACCCGCCTCCCTGCATCATCACTTCAAAGGGATCCGAATTGCCGGATTCAGAAATCACTACTACCAGCTGTCCCTCCTTCAGATCCTCTGAGGAAATCTCCGTGTAATAATTACTCTCCATGAGAATTGTCACGAATACTTTTTTCATTTCATTCTCTTCATATACTTCCACATAGGTATTCCCATCTACATCTGTCTGTATTGCATTGTAAGGCACTGTCAACGCATCTTCATGCTGCTCAATGATAATGCTTAAAGAAGCCGACATATCAAGGCGCAGTCTGTCATTGGGTGTATCCACAGAGATACGTACCGTATAGGTTACCCCGGAGCTTCCGGCAGTCTGGCTTGCAGTCGGTGATACGAAGATAATGGTTCCTTCCAGTTCTTCATCCCGGGTTGCCTCTGTCTTGATCAGAACCTTTTGCCCCACCTCTATATCACTGATATCATATTCTCCAATCTGTGCTTCCACTTCATAAGAAGAATTATCCTGTATTGTAACCACTGTTTCCTGATTATAGGTATCTCCCTGTTCAACATTGACAGCCGTTACAATACCACCTATGGGTGCCAGCAGATCTCCCTCTGCCAACTGTTCCTGATACTGCTCCACCTGCTTTTCTTCGTTATCTGTCGAAGCTGATAATCTCGCGTTTTTCTGGCTGTTTACGGCACTTGCAACACTGCTTGCCTGACTTGCCACCGTATTGTCATAGGTCTTGCTCTGACTGTTATAGGTGCTTAATGCACTGTCCAGCCCGGAAGCGAGAGAATTGGCTGTGGATTCCTGTTTCTTCCGGCTTTCGGTTGCTGTATTATAGGTGGTATTTGCAGTAGCACAAGAGGTTTTGGCGCTCTCGTAAGCAGCTTCTGACACGGTATATGCTTCCGAACTTTTGTTATATTCTGTCACCGCAGCTTCATAGGCTTCCTGCGCTTTTTGTATTTCATTCTCTTGTGCTGCATCGCTGTCACTGCCACTCGCTCCTGTTTCCTGAGAAACGCCCGCACTCTCCTGCTGTGCTTTCAGATCCTCCAGTGTTTTCTGAGCCGCATCCATCGCTGCTTTTTTGCTGTTCCTGTCAGCTTCTTTTTCTTTTAAATCCTTCTCTGCATTTTGCAAAGCAGCCGCAGCATTTTCATATGCTTTTTTAGCGTCTGCTTCCTTATCCTTGAAGTCGTCCAAGTCATCCATAGCAGAATTATAGTCATTTAATGCATCCACATATTTGTCATAAGCAGAATCTCTGTTGGTTGCCGCCTGGTCAATCTGGTAGATCTCTGTTCTTCTGGCATCATCCACATTACGTTGGGCGTTCTCCGCAGAAATGGCATTCTGCTGTCTGGCAATACTTAGTTTTTCCTCCGCCGAGCTAAGATTCTCTTCAATATCCTCCGTATCGAAAGAAATCAGAATATCACCGGTCTCTACAACATCTCCTACTTCTACTGCCACATTTTCAACCGTGACTCCTGTCAGCGCCGAGGAAATCTCTTTTTTATCCACACTGACCACGGTGCCGGTTGCCCCTACACTTTTGATCAGGGAACGGACTGTGACCTGTTCTGTTTCCGGTATTTTTGCCATAGTCTCAGCAGCAGAATTCTGTCTTCCAAGCACTGTTCCGCCAATCATAACAATTACCAGAACTGCTGCTATAATCACTATAAGCTTTTTTGTTATTTTCTTATTTTTCTGCATTTTGAAACATCCTTTCATTTTCGTTTTTCTTGTCTGATTATATCTTCTCACAATTAACTCAAAATTAACTGCAACAACCACTTTGTAAAAAAATTATGAATTCCCCTATTTCGTTAATTTTCACTTAATTTAAAATGTTATAATAGAATATACGAAACGGAGGTGCGCCTATGTTCCACATACTGGTGGCAGAAGATAACAAAAATACTGCCCGTTTAATGAAGGCAGAATTAAAACATGCGGGATATGAAGTATTTCATGCGCTAAATGGAATCGAAGCTTTAGAAATTATGGATAAGCAGCATATTGATTTAGTTCTGCTTGATGTAATGATGCCAGAAATGAACGGCTACGAATTTACAGAATGTCTACGTACTACCGGAAATAATACCCCTATTCTTATGGTGACTGCCAAGGACCTGCCTGAGGAAAAATGTAAAGGCTTTCATGTAGGCACCGATGATTATATGGTAAAGCCCGTCAATGAGGAAGAAATGCTGCTTCGCATCAAAGCATTGCTTCGCCGTGCCCAAATCACCAATGAACATAAACTTCATATAGGAAAGGTTACGCTGGATTATGACTCCCTGTCTGTATCTCGGGAAGGAGTATCCCAGACCATACCGCAAAAAGAATTTCTGCTTCTCTATAAACTGTTATCCTACCCTGATAAGATATTTACCCGTCTGCAGCTGATGGATGAAATATGGGGCATGGACTCCCATACATCGGATACAACTCTCAATGTTCACTTTACCCGGTTGCGCCGCCGTTTTGAAGGCTGGCCGGAATTTGAAATTATTGCCATTCGGGGTATTGGTTATAAGGCGGTGATCCATCATGAGTAAAATAAAGTTTTCCTGGAAAAATATAAGACTATCCCTTCTGTTTGCAGCCATGGTGTTTGTGATCATGCTATCCACTATGACACTGGGTTTTTTCGGAACCTATTTTCTGGTTGACCACGGTATTGTCACAGGGGTCAAAATTGAACGTCTCCCGCTGTTCCTATTTTGCATTATCAGTATTCTTATCGGTACTCTTCTCGCAGCAGTCTTCAGTCGTCTCCCCTTAAAGCCTCTGCGTGAAATCATGGCGGCTGTGGATAAAATTGCAGACGGTGACTACAGTGCCCGGATTGATTTGAAAGGAACAGAAGATTTTAAGACATTAAGCCAAAAATTCAACCACATGGCAGAGGAAATCGGAAGTGTAGAAATGCTCCGCAGTGATTTTGTAAATAACTTTTCCCACGAATTTAAAACGCCCATTGTCTCCATCCGTGGATTTGCAAAAGCTCTGAAATGGGAGGATCTGACAACGGAAGAACGGGAAGAGTATTTAAATATCATTATCAGCGAATCAGAGCGCTTGTCTGATCTTGCTGCCAATGTCCTGTATCTGTCCAAAATAGAAACACAGACAATACTGACAAACAAGGCGACGTTTAATGTCAGTGAGCAGATCCGGCTTGTCATTGCCCTGCTTGACCAAAAATTTTCGGAAAAACACATTGATATCATATTTGACTGTAAAGAATTTTTTATCCGGGGCAATCACGAAATGCTCAAGCAGGTATGGATCAACCTCCTGGATAATGCCATCAAGTTCTCACCGGAGAATGGGATTGTTACGGTCCAGATCCATCCGGTGCAGGAACAGATCATTTTTCGCATTTCAGACCAGGGTTCCGGAATGTCATCGGAAATCATGACCCACATTTTCGATAAATTCTATCAGGGTGACCTGTCCCATTCCACCTCTGGTAATGGTCTCGGTCTTGCTATTGTGAAAAAAATAGTAGAATTGCATAAGGGAACTGTATCTGTGAGTTCCTCCGACAGAGGCAGCACTTTTGAAGTAAAATTACCTCTCCTCATTTCATAATTTAATATTTCCACAAAAAGAACCTCATTACCGATATCTCTATCAGTAATGAGGTTCTCATCATATTCTCATATACCCCAATTTATTGCTTGCGCAATACCCTCTCAGATCTGCTCATTTACCGCCATCTTACTTATCGGCGATTGCTGCCTGCGCAGCGGCCAACCGTGCAATGGGTACGCGGAAAGGTGAGCAGGATACATAATCCAGACCGATTCTGTGGCAGAACTCTACGGAAGAAGGATCTCCACCGTGCTCACCACAGATACCTACATGCAGCTTAGGATTTACAGGCTTACCAAGCTTGATAGCCATCTCCATCAGCTTGCCGACACCGGTCTGATCCAGCTTAGCGAACGGATCGTTCTCGAAGATCTTGGTGTCATAGTAAGCGTTCAGGAACTTACCTGCATCATCACGGGAGAAGCCGAAGGTCATCTGGGTCAGGTCGTTGGTACCGAAGCAGAAGAAATCAGCTTCCTTAGCGATCTCATCAGCGGTCAGAGCTGCTCTGGGGATCTCGATCATGGTACCTACTTCGTACTTCAGATCTACGCCTGCAGCTGCGATCTCAGCATCAGCGGTCTCTACAACTACCTTCTTAACGAATTTCAGCTCCTTAACTTCACATACCAGAGGAATCATGATCTCAGGCTCTACATTCCAGTCGGGATGTTCCTTCTGAACTTCGATTGCCGCACGGATAACAGCCTTGGTCTGCATCTTGGCAATTTCAGGATAAGTAACAGCCAGACGGCATCCTCTGTGACCCATCATAGGGTTGAACTCATGCAGGGAAGCGATGATAGTCTTGATGGTCTCAACGCTCTTGCCCTGTGCCTTAGCCAGCTTCTCAATGTCAGCTTCCTCGGTAGGAACGAACTCATGCAGAGGCGGATCCAGGAAACGGATGGTAACAGGATTGCCCTCCAGAGCCTCGTACAACTGCTTGAAGTCGCCCTGCTGATAAGGCAGGATCTTCTCCAGTGCTGCTTCTCTCTCCTCTACAGTATCGGAACAGATCATCTCGCGGAATGCTGCGATTCTGTCCTCTTCGAAGAACATATGCTCAGTACGGCACAGACCGATTCCTTCAGCGCCCAGCTCACGAGCCTTCTTAGCATCTGCGGGAGTATCTGCATTGGTACGAACTTTTAACTTACGATATTTGTCAGCCCAAGCCATTACACGACCGAACTCACCTGCGATGGTAGCATCAACAGTCTTGATCTCGCCATCATAGATGTTACCGGTAGTACCATCGATGGACAGCCAGTCACCTTCATGGAAGGTCTTGCCGGCCAGAGTGAACTGCTTGTTCTCCTCATCCATAGCGATGTCGCCACACCCGGATACACAGCAGGTACCCATACCACGTGCAACTACTGCTGCGTGAGAGGTCATACCACCACGAACGGTCAGGATACCCTGGGAAGCCTTCATACCGGTGATATCTTCGGGAGAGGTCTCCAGACGAACCAGAACAACTCTCTCTCCTCTTGCATGCCATTCTTCTGCATCTTCTGCAGTGAATACGATCTTACCGCAAGCAGCTCCGGGAGAAGCACCAAGGCCCTTGCCGATAGGAGTTGCAGCCTTCAGAGCAGCAGAATCGAACTGAGGATGTAACAGAGTATCCAGGTTACGAGGATCGATCATTGCAACTGCCTCTTCCTCGGTTCTCATGCCCTCATCTACCAGATCACAAGCGATCTTCAGAGCTGCCTGAGCGGTTCTCTTACCGTTTCTGGTCTGTAACATGTACAGCTTACCATGCTCAACAGTGAACTCCATATCCTGCATATCTCTGTAGTGATCTTCCAGAGTCTTACATACTTCCTGGAACTGAGCAAATGCCTCAGGGAATTTGTCAGCCATCTCAGCAATCTTCATAGGTGTACGAACACCTGCTACTACGTCCTCGCCCTGTGCGTTGGTCAGGAACTCACCGAACAGTCCCTTAGCGCCGGTAGCCGGATCTCTGGTAAA
The DNA here is from genome assembly GCA_963650795.1 of Bacteroidales bacterium H4. Classification (GTDB taxonomy): domain Bacteria; phylum Bacillota; class Clostridia; order Lachnospirales; family Lachnospiraceae; genus Acetatifactor. Next base: position 4,014 of record CAVJMX010000016.1, on the reverse strand, counting down.
TGCAACACCGGTACCACAGTCATCACCCATGTTACCGAATGCCATAGACTGAACGTTAACAGCAGTACCCCAGGAATAAGGGATATCGTTGTCACGACGATAAACGTTTGCACGAGGGTTGTCCCAGGAACGGAATACAGCCTTGATAGCGCCCATCAGCTGTTCCTTAGGATCATCAGGGAAGTCTACACCGATCTTAGCCTTGTACTCAGCCTTGAACTGACCAGCCAGCTCCTTCAGATCGTCAGCGGTAAGCTCAACGTCCTGCTTAACACCCTTCTTCTCTTTCATTGCATCGATCAGCTGCTCGAAGTACTTCTTACCTACTTCCATAACAACGTCGGAATACATCTGGATAAATCTTCTATAGCAGTCCCAAGCCCAACGAGGGTTGCCGGACTTCTCAGCGATTACGTTAACAACGGTCTCATTCAGACCAAGGTTCAGGATGGTATCCATCATACCGGGCATGGATGCTCTCGCGCCGGAACGAACGGATACTAACAGAGGATTCTCATGGTCGCCGAACTTTTTGCCGGTGATCTCTTCCATCTTTGTAATGTACTCGTTGATCTGACCCTGGATCTCTTCGTTGATCTCGCGTCCATCTTCATAATACTGTGTACATGCCTCTGTTGTAATGGTGAAGCCCTGAGGAACCGGCAGACCAATGTTGGTCATCTCAGCCAGGTTCGCACCTTTACCACCAAGCAGTTCGCGCATGTTTGCATTACCTTCGGTAAACAAATATACCCATTTCTTCATTCTTCTTTGTCTCCCTTTTTATAATATTTTTGACAAAACTTTGTAACCCAAACCACTACCGGAGCATTTCGGCTTCGGTATTTTAAGTACTTTGATATTGTAACAATCTACCAATGGAATATCAAGCCGAAATTGATAATTTTTTGACAGAGTACCTATTTTCGTGCATAATGTTAAATTTCAGTATTCTATTTTTGTATGTTTTGTCTAGTACTTTAGTATTATGTAACCGCTTACATTTGTTCAACTTTCTTTACATGGTTTTTACACTGTATTTTTGCACAAAAAATCGCCCATCGGAAATTTTCCGACGGGCGATTTCTCATTTTATTCTGTTACAATTCTAATCCAGCATGCCGTCCTTGATCACGTTGTGGTCACGCAGCAGTTTTTCCACTACAGTGCCCTTCACTACGCGAAGCAGCGGCTTCTTCAGTGCATTTAAAGGTCCGGGCAGTTCGATCTCCAGAGGAGACATGCCATCCATCAGCTTCACACTGCTGTCCAGCAGCTCTCTGACATCATAGACGCTGCCCCATACCTCAGGCACACCTCTGTCGACACCCAGCAGTCCGTAGACAGCTTCCATAGCGGTTCTTACGGAGTACTCTGTGGTGAACACAGTGTCTCTCGGGGTCTCTGCGAACTGTCCTAAGAATGCGAAGTTCACGCAGCCGTCGGGAATAACATCGGGACGGTCACCCTTGGTTCTGGGCATGAAGAATGCGGTGATGTAAGGCATCATGGTAGGTACGCAGACTGCGCTGTGCTCTGCCAGATCTTCGATGTCCTCTACAGGCACACCCAGATGATACAGCCACTCTTCGGTAATTTCCTTACCGGTACAATCTTTCATGGGTTTCTTGATATAATCGCCGGGTACATCGGTGAACAGACCATATACCCATACACATACCTGATTCTTGTCCTGCTCCTTGAACTGTCCCTGACGGTTGATGGTCCAGCTCATGAGCCACTTGGAATCCTGACAGCTTACGATACCGCCGGTCACGACCTTACCGGTTCTGGGATCACGCTTACAGATATTGGTGATGTAAGGAATGATCTTGTCATCAAGTGTGGTCACGGTAGCGGATTCCCAGTTGGTCTTGGAAATATCGGAACAGAACTTCTCGGGATGTCCGAAGGAAGGATCCTGTTTTGCGATATTTTTCCACAGGCTCCATACGCCGCTGGTACGAACCTCTGCATCGCCGTTGGGCGCATGATTCTGGTCGCCGTAGATAGTACCCTCGGTACAGCTTCCGTTGGTAACGAATACCAGGTCGTTTTCGGTGAGGACAATGCCCTTCTCTACACCCTTTACCTTGCACTCGATCGCCTTTGCCACCTTTTTGCCGTCATTAATATCGAAGATTACGTTGGTCACTTCGGTATTGAACTGGAAGTCAACGCCTGCTGCCTCCAGATACTTCTTCATGGGAAGGATCAGGGACTCGTACTGGTTGTACTTGGTGAATTTCAGGGCACTGAAATCAGGAAGTCCGGAAATATGATGGATGAATCTCTGGAAGTAAAGCTTCATTTCCAGTGCACTGTGCCAGTTTTCGAAAGCGAACATGGTTCTCCAGTATAACCAGAAAGTAGAGTTAAATACTTCATCATCGAAAACATCTTCGATGGTCTTGTCATACAGATCCTCGTCCTTAGTCATGAACAGCTTCATGATCTCCATGCAGCCCTTCTGGCTTAAGTTGAACTTGCCGTCGGTGTGGGCATCCTGTCCGCAATCCTTCGTTGCACGGCATAGGGAGTAGTTGGGATCTTCCTTGTTCAGCCAGTAATACTCATCCAGCACACTGGCTCCGGGTACTTCCATAGAGGGGATGCTGCGGAACAGATCCCAAAGGCATTCAAAATGGTTCTCCATCTCACGTCCGCCACGCATGATGTAGCCTCTGGTGGGATCGTAGATACCATCACATGCACCGCCTGCGATATCCATTGCCTCTAAAATGTGGATATGGGATCCGGGCATCTGTCCGTCACGTACCAGGAAGCACGCTGCTGCTAAAGCTGCCAGGCCGCTGCCTACGATGTAAGCGTTCTTCTCGCCCACTCCTTCGGGCTTCTTAGGTCTTGCGAATGCTTCGTAGTTACCGTTGGAATAATAGATGCCCTTGCTGTTCTTGTCATATCTTCCAAGCTCGGTGTTGCGGTAGTCTTTCTTGGCTGCCTTGACGGCTGCCTTTCTCTCCTCTTTCTTCACCTCTGCCTTATGTCCTTTGGTGGCTGCTGCCACTGCGCCCGCACCTACTGCCAGCGCTGCCAGTCCCAGTCCAAGGTTGCTTTTCTTTGCCATAATGATTACCACCTTTCTTTGATGACTCTCAAATGTTTTTTCTGTTTACAAGAGGGATCATACTTCATTTTTATAAGAAAACCAATTTACAAAAGAGGTCAAATGATAAAGTTCTTATCATTCTTCCCGTTTTGTAAAGTGATTATCCGTCTGCTCAAAATTTTCGATGGAGCGGCTGATGTTTCCATATAAAGTGATTGCGAGCTCGTCCACGATCTTTTTATAATCGTCCTTCATTCCCCGGTCGATCCAGTCCAGCATCACTCCCACAAAACCATATTTGTAAAATTCAGCGATGAATTCCTTGTGTTCTTCCGCCACCTGCATCCCGGCGCATTTTTCCTCCACCACGTCCGCGATGAGCTGATAGGTAAGCTTATTTAAGTAGCTTTCGATCTTCTGGCGGTCCACGCAACGATAGACATTCATAATGAAATGTTTGTTCTCCTGCACTGCCTCGAAGATCTGGCAGAAGCCTTCCTGCCAATTCTCGTAAGTCTTCTTCCCCTGCAGGGCTTTCGTGCCGTCCTCCACGCAGACCCACTCTACCAGATCGTAAATATCCTTGAAATGATAGTAAAAAGCCATGCGGCTGATCCCGCAGTCCTCCGCCAGTTCGTTAATGGTGATCTTGTCCAAAGGCTTCGTGAGAAGCTCTTTTTTCAAAGCTGCCTCCAGCGCCAATTTCGTTGTATTGACCATAGCCCATCCTCCGCTGATTTATGCATCGCAGTGAGTCAATCATGCAAGCATGTTAACTCACGTTCGCTTACTATATTGTACGACAATAGCCTCAAAATGGGCAAATTAACTTTTTATAAAAAAACTCTTGCATTTTATAAAATTTCATGGTATTATCTAACTTGCGTTTCGGGGTGTGGCTCAGCTTGGTTAGAGCGCCGTCTTAGGGAGGCGGAGGTCGCGAG
>CAVJMX010000015.1:0-40265 GCA_963650795.1 Bacteroidales bacterium H4 | reverse complement strand
TGTAACTATTCAGAGCCATGCAAAACTGCGTTCTGCGAATGCTTGCATTCAGGCAGATAAGCAGTTTTATATGGCGAAGTAACCACATGAGCAAAAAAGGAAGCCTCACAGAGGCGATTTTGCGAATGGGGTTCTGAATAGTTATGATAATTTTATTCTAACATTGTTTTCTGAAATGCGAAACATTTTATTCTGGAAAATAACTTGCGTCCTGCGATATAAAATAATACAATGAATCCAAAGAGTCATGGATTTCAACCATGGAATGAACAACAGGACGGTACAAGGATTACTATGAATGCAGCAAAGCAGCAGATGGCAGAGACAGCAGAACGGTTGAATAAACAGATGACGGATGGGATTCCGTTTACCTGGGAGGAACTGGAACAGGCACTTTCGTTTGTCACAGAGAAGGATGATAAAGGAATCCATGGAAGAATCTGTTATTTCGCAGCATTTTATCACTTGTCGCTGGGAACACAGGAGGAGTGCCTGCATTATCTGGATGAAAGTGTAAGATGTATGCTGGGAACAGAACAGGAGCAGCATGTGTCGAGAGCCTATAATATGATCGGCATTGTGGCACACATGCAGAACAATCTGTCCCTGGCGATGGAACAATATGATAAGGCAATGAATTATGCAATAAAATATAATGATAAAATGGTGCACAGTATTGTACTGAGTAATATGTCGGACGTCTATTATCTGATTGGGGCTTATGACAGAGCAGTGCAGTGCTATGCCGAATGCATCAGAGAGTTTGAAGAGGCGGGTGATCACAGTCCCTACGGACAGATCAATTACCGGAAAATGCTGGCAGAATACGGCTGCTGTCTGCTGCAACTGAATAGGAAGGAAGAGGCAGAGGGCGTGCTTTGCAAGCTGGATGCAGTCGGATGCAATGAGGACATTATCCGTGAAACGAGTCTGGCAACGAATGTATTTCAGGCACTTTTAGCGGAAAGCCGTGGAAACAGGGCACAGGCCAGAGAGTATGTAAGACTGACGGTGGAAGCCCTGGAGAATATGTCTCAGGCATCTGCAGAATATGACAGTATTCATAATCTGTTAAGATATCTGGAAAAGACAGCGGAGCCGGACTTGATGCAGGAGGTCCTGGACTGTCTGGAACCCAAGGCGGCAATCGAACAGAATAAGAGTCTGCTGCTGCAGCTGTTATTGCTGCGTCTGCGGTATTGCAGTGCGCAGATGTCGGAGGAGGAATTCCACCAGAGTGCAGATACCTTTTTCCACATCAAGGAAAGCACCGAAATGATTGAAAACAATCAGGTCGTGTATATGATGGAGCTTCGTAAGCGTCTGCAGACAGCAGAGGAAGAGCAGAAAGAGCAGGAGAAAAAGAGAAACCGTCTGCTCTACCAGGCAGAACACGATGAACTGACGGGACTTTATAATAAGCGGAGCCTTAACCGGTATCTGGAGGACGCATTTGAGAACTGTCTGCTCAATGAAAAAGAACTGGGAATTTTGTTCCTGGATATTGATTATTTCAAACAGTTAAACGACCGGTACGGACACGGAAAAGGGGACGAAGGAATCTGCGCAGTGGCGGATACCCTGAAACAGTGTTTCCCGGAGGATTATGTGGCGAGGTACGGCGGAGACGAGTTCCTGGTAGTCATGACGGGACGGGAGCCGGAGTACGCAACGGAGCGTGCACAGCAGTTATGTACCCACATCCGGGAATGCAAGATCCCCAACGAGGATTCCGAGGTGGAGCCCTGGCTTACCGTATCGGTGGGCGGTGTCTGTGCGGTTCCGAGAAATCCGAACCGAGTGTGGGATTTCCTGTCAGCTGCGGACAATACCCTATATGAACAGAAAAAGGAGCAGAAGGGCAAAGTTCGCTTCTATCAGTGCAAAGGAAAACATTTATAATACATGAGGAAATAGTACAATTATGGATAATAAACAATATTCGACCCGCGAACTGTTTCGCAGGTTTGCACCTTATTTTAAGAAATACCGATCTACCCTGTGCATGGATCTGTTCTGCGCGGCACTGACGACTGTCTGTGAACTGGTACTGCCCCTGATCATGCGCTATATCACCAACGAGGGACTGCGGGATCTGGCAGCACTGTCCGTGAAGACCATACTTTCATTGGGCATATTGTATTTTGGACTTCGTATTGTTGACTGTATTGCCAGTTATTATATGGCCGATATGGGACACGTGATGGGTGCGAAGATTGAGACGGACATGCGCAGAGATGCATACAATCATTTACAGAAGCTGTCCAACACTTACTATAACAATACCAAGGTCGGTCAGATCATGGGGCGGATCACCAACGATTTATTCGATGTGACGGAATTCGCCCATCACTGTCCCGAGGAATTTTTCATCGCCGGGATCAAGACAGTGATCTCCTTTATCATTCTGGCAAATATCCATCTGCCGTTAACTTTGATGATCTTTTTATGTGTGCCCTTAATGTGCGGTGTGTGCATGATCCTGAATTTCCGGATGCGGAGTGCTTTCCGCAAGCAGCGCAATCAGATCGGTGAGCTGAATGCCCGGATCGAGGACAGCCTCTTAGGACATAAGGTCGTCAAAGCATTTACCAACGAGGAAGTGGAAAATGTAAAGTTTGAGAAGGACAATGGTACTTTCCTGGACATCAAGAAGCTGACCTACCGTTATATGGCGGCGTTTAACACCACGGTCAAATTATTTGACGGACTGATGTATCTGGTGGTGTTGGTGGCAGGCGGTATCTTCATGGTAAAGGGACAGATCGCAGCAGGTGACCTGGTGGCATATATGCTGTATGTGTCCACCCTGATTGCCACGATCCGCCGCATCATTGAATTCGCTGAGCAGTTCCAGCGGGGTATGACAGGCATCGAACGCTTCCTACAGATCGTGGATGCGGATATCGAGATCTTCGACGAGCCGGATGCTGTCGAACTGAAGGATCCGAAGGGCGAGATCTCTTTTGAAAACGTAAGCTTTGAATATCCGGACGACCACAACAGGGTATTCACGAATCTGAATCTACAGATCCATGCGGGAGAAAAGGTGGCAATCGTCGGTCCCTCCGGTGGCGGTAAGACGACGCTGTGTAACCTGATCCCGAGATTCTATGATGTCTCGGAGGGCAGGATCTTGCTGGATGGAGAGGATATCAAGCATTTTACGTTGAAGAGCCTGCGGGGAAACATCGGCATTGTACAGCAGGATGTGTATCTGTTCTCCGGTACGATCTATGAAAATATTTCTTACGGACGTCCCGGAGCTTCCAGGGAAGATGTGATCATTGCGGCAAAACGTGCCGGGGCGCATGAGTTTATCATGGGTCTGAAGGACGGTTATGATACTTATGTGGGAGAGCGGGGCGTGAAGCTGTCCGGCGGACAGAAGCAGCGGATCAGCATCGCCAGAGTATTTCTGAAGAATCCGCCCATTATCATACTGGACGAAGCGACTTCCGCACTGGACAATGAGAGTGAGTTCGCTGTGGCGAAATCTCTGGGAGAATTATCAGAGGGACGTACGACTCTGACCATCGCCCACAGACTTTCCAGTATCCGCAATTCTGATCGGATTCTGGTGCTGACGGACGACGGTATCGTGGAGGAAGGCAATCACGACCAGCTCATGGAACAGAGAGGAATCTATTATCAGTTCTACGAAACAGCCAATGCTTTGAAATGATCTTATTTGGTAACTATTCAGAGCCGAGGAAATTTACATAAATTTGCGAATCATGCTTGCATGAATGAGCATAATTTTGAAAATTTCTTTGGCGAAGTAGCCTCAATGAGCAAAAGAAAAGCATCGTAGATGCGATTTTGCGAATGAGGCTCTGAATAGTTACCTTATTTGAAATTATAGGAAAATGGAGGTAGATCTATGAAACTTGTGTTTGTGGGGGCAGACCATGAAGTGACCGGAAGCTGCCATTATCTGGAGGTTGCCGGAAAGCATATCCTGGTGGATTACGGTATGGAACAGGGCATTAACGTATTTGAAAATGTGCCGCTGCCGGTAGCGGAATCCATGATCGATTATGTGTTCCTGACCCATGCTCATGTGGACCATTCGGGACTTCTGCCGCTTCTGTATGCCAGAGGATTCAGAGGACAGATCTATACCACGGATGCCACAGCGGATCTGTGCAGCATCATGCTCCGTGACTGCGCACATATTCAGAGCGCCGAGGCGGAGTGGAAGAATCGTAAGGCAAAACGTTCCGCAAACAATGCGGTGGTGGAGCCGCTCTATACCATGGAGGATGCGGACGGTGTGATCCGCAGACTGGTTCCCTGCCATTACAACACGATCATAGAAGTCTGTGAAGGAGTGAAGATCCGTTTCACGGATATCGGACATCTGTTAGGTTCCGCCAGCATCGAAGTCTGGCTGACCGAGGACGGCAATACGAAGAAGATCGTATTTTCCGGCGATATCGGTAACAAGAACCAGCCGCTGTTAAAGGATCCGACGCCTACCAAGGAAGCGGATTATGTGGTCATGGAGTCCACCTACGGCGACAGACTGCATCCCAAGGATAAGTTAGATTATGTGGCGGAACTGACGAAAGTATTGCAGGAGACTTTAGACCGCGGCGGTAACGTGGTGATCCCGTCCTTTGCCGTGGGTCGTACCCAGGAGATCCTGTACTTCCTGCGGAAGATCAAGGTGGGACGCCTAGTGAAAGGGCATGAGGATTTCCCGGTGTATGTGGACAGCCCCATGGCGGTGGAAGCGACCGGCGTGTTCCAGGAGAATCGTTTTGAATGCTTCGATGACGAGGCAATGGAATTCGTAAAAGAGGGCATTAACCCCATTGCTTTTTCCGGATTAAAGCTGTCTATCACCAGCGAGGAATCCAAGGCAATCAACTTTGACGATACGCCGAAGGTCATTATTTCCGCCTCCGGTATGTGTGATGCGGGACGTATCCGCCACCATCTGAAGCATAACCTGTGGAGAGAGGAATGTACGATCCTGTTCGTGGGCTACCAGTCGGTGGGAACCCTGGGCAGAGCCCTGGTAGAGGGTGCCGATGAGGTAAAACTTTTTGGCGAGACCATACAGGTACGCGCGCAGATCCGCAAACTTGCGGGACTGAGCGGTCATGCGGACAAGGAAGGTCTGATCGACTGGCTGCAGGCATTTGAAGAAAAGCCCAAGAAGGTGTTTGTGGTACACGGCGAGGACAGCGTATGTACTGCATTTACCGAGTGTCTGAAGATCGAGTACGGACAGAGAGCCTACGCGCCTTACAGCGGTACGGAGTTCGACCTGGCAAACAATAAGTTTGCTTACGAGGCAGCGCCGGTAGCCGTGAAGAAAAAGACGAAGCCTGCCACCGGAGTCTTCGAAAGACTCCTGGCTTCTGCGAGACGTTTACTGGCACTGGTCACCAAGAGCGAGGGTGTCATGACCAACAAGGATATGGCGAAGTTTGCCGACCAGATCAATTCCCTGTGCGACAAGTGGGAAGTATAAGTGCATCCATAGGAAGTATTTCTGACTGCTTGCAGGCGGGAAATACTTCCTATGAGAGGCACAAACAACCCTGAGTATGTAGGACGATAGTCCGGAATACGAAGGGGTGTACGATTTCGAGAGTGCGAAGCACGAAGAAATCGGATATATATATTTAGAAGACAGAATAAGGAGACAACATGAGTTTAGCGGATCATATTTTTATCGATATGTGTAACGACATTTTAACCAACGGTACCAGCACGGAGGGCGAAAAAGTGCGCCCCCACTGGCCGGACGGCACCCCTGCCTACACCATTAAAAAATTCGGTGTGGTGAACCGGTACGACCTGTCAAAGGAGTTCCCCATCCTTACCTTACGGAAGACAGCACTGAAATCCGCCACAGATGAGATGCTGTGGATCTGGCAGCGCAAGTCCAACAACATCCATGACTTAAAAAGCCATGTCTGGGATGAGTGGGCAGATGAAAACGGCTCCATCGGTAAGGCATACGGTTATCAGATGGGAGTGAAGCATCAGTATAAGGAAGGCATGATGGATCAGGTGGACCGCGTGATCTACGATCTGAAGAACAATCCCTTCAGCCGCCGGATCATGACCAACATCTATGTGCATCAGGATCTGCATGAGATGAATCTGTACCCCTGTGCCTACAGCATGACCTTTAACGTGACGCAGAAAAAGGGAGAGGACAGACTGACACTGAATGCCATTTTAAACCAACGTTCCCAGGACGTGCTGGCAGCCAACAACTGGAATGTGGTACAGTATGCGGTGCTGGTGCATATGTTGGCGCAGGTCTGCGATATGAACGTGGGCGAACTCGTGCATGTCATTGCAGATGCCCATATCTATGACCGCCATGTGGATGCCATTAAGGAACTGATCAGCAGAGAACCCTTCCCTGCACCGAAGTTCTGGCTGAACCCGGAAATCAAGGATTTCTATCAGTTCACACCGGACGATGTGAAGCTGGAGGGCTACCAGACCGGCGAACAGATCAAAGATATACCTATAGCCATCTAAGGAGGATAACATGAACTTAATCGTAGCAGTAGACAATAACTGGGCAATCGGCAGCAAGAACGAATTGCTGATCCGAATTCCCAATGACCATAAGCATTTTCGTGAGGAGACCACCGGTAAGGTCGTGGTTCTGGGACGTAAGACCTTAGAGACGTTCCCCCAGGGAATGCCGTTAAAGAACCGTACCAATATCATCTTATCTAAGGACCCTAACTATCAGGTGAAAGATGCCATCGTGGTACACTCCATCGAGGAACTTTTAGAGGAACTGAAAAAATACGATGAGGAAAGCATCTATATCATCGGCGGCGAGAGCATTTACCGTCAGATGCTGCCTTACTGTGATGTGGCACATGTGACCAAGATCGATCACGCTTATGAGGCGGATGCGTATTTCCCGGATCTGGACAGTGATCCCGAGTGGGAGATCACCGCAGACAGTGACGAGCAGGTCTACTTTGACATTACCTACCAGTTCCTGAAGTATGAACGGAAAAGAAAGTGATTTTGCCCCTGGCATCATATAACAGGGAAGAATAATATTTTAAAGGTGGATGAAAAAGATGGAGAGACCTGATGAAGTAAAATTGAATGCCAGAGACCGGTTGATTTTAGAGTCTTATAAGACAGCGCTGGAGGGTCTGGCTGCATATCTGGGGAATGGTTATGAGATTGTCCTCCACAGTCTGGAAGATTTTGAACATTCTGCTGTCAAAGTAATCAACGGAGAATATACAGGCAGAAAAGAAGGTGCACCGATCACGGATCTGGCATTGAATATGCTTGCGGAGATACAGAAGAAAAATCTGTCCAGTTATATTTGTTATTATACGAAAAATGCCAAAGGAGAACCTTTAAAATCTGCAACGATCGTGATCAAGGGGACAGAAGGCAAACCCATTGGGCTGCTCTGCATTAATTTTTATCTGAATACTTCCTTGTCTGATATCCTGCTGACCATGACACCGCAGCAGCTGCTGCAGGAGAATTTCCGGCAGGAGCAATTTACCGGTGAGCCGGCGGAAATGATACAAAAAGCAGTCGAACAGGCAATGGAAAAGGTATCAGCTAATTCGGCGGTGCTTCCTTCGCTGCGTAACCGTGAGGTGGTAGCTCTTCTGGAGGAGGAAGGAATCTTCCGAATTAAGGACAGTGTCATGCTGGTAGCTGATTTCCTGAATATTTCGAAGAATACAGTATATCTTCATCTACGTACGATTCGCAACAATAATAAATAAAATAAAAAAACGTAAAATGTAATTATTACCATATTGACATTAAAAAAGTTTAGTGCTAATATCAACACATATCTGGGAAGGAGACAAGCAAAGGCGCTGTTTTATGGTAAGCAGGCGCTTTTTTGTTATACTGTCACGTTGCTGTGATAAAACTGGAAAGTGACAAAGAAATCCGGGCCGGATTTGTAATAAACAGGGAAATCACTCCCTGTCGCAACCATCAAGAAAGTGAGGAGAAAGAATGAAAATGAAAAAATTAGTGGCAGCAGGTCTCGCATTGATGCTGGCGCTGGGCTTAACTGCATGCGGCGGGAAAGGAATTGAAAAAGCAGGCAGCAGTTCCGGCAGCACGGAAAGCGCTTCTGAAACCGGAACTACAACATCCGGAAGTTCCAAAATAGTAGTTGGACAGAGCATGGGATATACAACGCTGGATCCGGCTCACAGCTATGAGTGGGATGGAGAAATGGTTCTGCATTCGACATATAACACCCTTGTAACTACAGATCCCGCCGATGAATCACAGATTCTGCCCTGTGTGGCATCTGAATGGACCATTTCGGACGATAATCTGACCTATGTATTTCAATTAAATCAGGGTATCAAATTTACTACAGGTAAAGAACTGACTGCGGAGGATGTGGTGTATTGCCTGAATCGTATGAAGGGTGTCCAGGGTAATCCCTCTTTCCTGTTAGACACAGTAGAAAGTGTAGAGGCAACCGGTGACTATGAAGTAACTATGACACTGAATGAGGTAAATCCGGCAATTTTAAGTATCCTGACCAGAGGCTCCTGCGGCATCTATGACTCAGAAGTAGCTAAGGAAAACGGTGGTACCTGTGATGCAAACGACACCTTCCAGTCCTGGGTAGATTCCAATCCTTCTATCGGTTCCGGCGCATATCAGGTTACCAGTTATACCAGCGGATCGGAAGTCATCCTGGACAAGTTCGCAGATGCATCCCTGAAGACTGCAAATATCGACCGCGTAATTATAAGAAATATTGCGGATGCCAACACTCAGCAGATGGAGCTGGAGGCAGGAGATATTGATTTCGCATTGGATCTGACAGCTGACCAGACTGCTGTGCTGGACGGAACGGACGGAATTCAGCTGATCAATGGTAAGACATATGATATCTTCTTCCTGATGTTGAATGCCAGTGAGGAATATGGTAAGGAGCTGGCTGATCCTAAGGTGCGTGAAGCAATACGTTATGCCATCGATTATGATGGTCTGTGTACGCTTGCAGGTAACGGAGCGTTTGTTCCGGACGGTATCATCCCTTCAGGATTTTTGGGATATAAGGGAGAAAGCACAATTTCCAGAGATGTGGATAAGGCAAAGGAGCTTCTGAAAGAGGCTGGCTATGAGAATGGCTTCAGCTTTGACTGTGGTGTTATTCCCGATATGGCTCCCGACGGTGTATCCTTTATGATGTGTGCAGAGAAAATTCAGTCAGATCTTTCAGAGGTTGGTATTACTATGAATATTCTTTCACAGGAGGTATCCGTATATCTGGAGGGATATCGTGACGGTACACAGCAGGCTGTAATCAGTCAGTGGGGACCGGACTATTACGATTCCAACAACCAGCTTGCATTTATGCCCGGCAATACAGTAGGACTTCGTGCCGGATGGACCGAGGATATGGCACCGGAGCTTGCTGAACTTGGCAGACAGGCAGCAGTTGAGACAGATGACAGTACCAGAGAACAGCTTCTGCTTCAGATCCAGGACAAGATGGATGAGGAAGTTTCTCCTTATATTGTATATCTTCAGGCAGGACGCACACTTGCAGCAAGCAGCAGAGTACAGAATATCCAGTTAAGTCCTGCGTATGTACTTGATTTTGCAACCCTTGAACTGGCAGAATAGTTTTCATGACTGAAGGGAGATTTCGTCTTGAATATGCTGAAATATGTTTTACGCAGATTTATATTGATGCTCGTGGTGATGTTTGGAATCTCCGTGATTACATTCTGCATTTCACACATGGTTCCGGGAGATCCGTTGGCAGCGAATCTGGGACAGACTGCCATGAGTGATCCCCAAATCGTGGCTGCATATGAAGCAAAGTGGGGGCTGGATAAGCCCCTGCCTGTGCAGTATCTGAATTATATGAAGAATTTGTTTCATGGAGATATGGGGACATCGATCCGGACACAGCAGCCGGTGCTGTCTGATCTGGCACAATATATTCCCGCTACCTTTGAAATGGCTACGCTGGCAACGATTATCAGTATTATTTTCGGATTGGTATTTGGTCTTTTAAGTGCAGCAAAACATAATAAGTTTCCGGATCATATTCTCAGAGTATTATCACTGATAGGAATATCCATACCGGCATTCTGGCTGTCTATTTTATGCCTGTACCTGTTTTATCTGAAGCTGGGTGTCGCACCGGGCTCCGGGCGTGTCAGCTCTGAATGGGCAGGAGCACATTTTCCTACCGGTTTTTTGATTCTTGATTCTATTATGTATGGTGAACCTACCCTGCTTAAGGATGCACTCGCTCATCTGATATTGCCTTCCTTCGTGCTGGCGGCTGCGACAATGGGAATATTGACCCGTACAGTCCGCTCCAGTATGTTGGAGGTCATGCAGCAGGATTATCTGCGTACGGCACGGGCAAAAGGAGTGTCAGAGGGAAGAATCCTGAAACACCATGTGCTGAAGAATGGACTGATTCCTTCTGTGACCATGTTTGGTCTGAGCTACGGGTCGTTACTGGGAGGTACGGTACTGGTCGAGACTATTTTCTCCTATCCGGGCGTTGGCCTGTATGCATATAAGGCTGCTTCTACACTGGATTTTCCGGCTATCATGGGCACCACTTTATTTATAGCGGCAGTCAATGTACTGATGAATTTTATTGTGGATATTGTCTATGCATTTATTGATCCCAGAATACGTTACTAGAGAGGAGAAAAGACATGAAACATAAGGTACGGAAATTCATTCGTAAAAATCCTCTGGCAGCTGTAGGAATAGTAATCTGGTTTATATTTATTGTATGTGCGGTATTCGCTCCGCTGATCGCACCTTACAGCCCGGTGCAGCAGAATCTTGAGATCCGGAATGCAGCTCCGAATCTTGCGCACCCTTTTGGAACAGATTCGTTTGGCAGAGATGTCCTGAGCCGTGTTATATATGGATCGAGAATCTCCATTCCTTCCGGCATACTGGTCGTTGTCCTGGCTTGTGTATTTGGAAGCCTGTACGGTGCGATTGCCGGCTATTTCGGAAAAGCCGTGGATGAGATACTGATGCGGTTTGCGGACATGATTATGTCATTCCCGGCCATCCTTTTGGCAATGGCTCTGGCTGCTGCGCTGGGAACCAGTGTTTTTAATGCGATTTTAGCCATTGCGGTGGTGGCATGGCCAAAGTATGCCCGCATGATGCGCGGACTGGTATTGACGGTAAGAGAAGCAGAGTATGTGACCAGTGAGCGTGCGATAGGTCAGGGGAAGTGGACCATTTTATTGAGAACGATTATTCCTAACTGTATGTCCTCGCTGATCGTACTTGCTTCCACAGATGTGGGTACGGCGATTCTGACCTTTGCGGGACTGAGCTTTTTAGGAATGGGAGTAGCTCCGCCGACAGCAGAATGGGGATATATGGTATCGGACGGCATTGCTATTTTGAAATACTGGTGGATCAGCTTTTTCCCCGGAATGGCAATCTTCCTGGTATCGATCGGTGCTAACTTTATCGGAGATGCTGTCAGGGATATTCTGGATCCCAGAATGAAGACGGAGATATAGATCACAGGAGGAGTGGATAGAATCATGGATTATGCTAAGAGAATAAGTAACCTTAGGGAACGGATGGAAAAGGTCGGCGTGGATGCGGCTTTTATCGCAAATGACGCATCCTGGGAATATTTCACGGGTCTGAACCGCGGTGGGCATGATAATACAAAGCAGCGCCAGAACAGTCTGGAGTTTGCCTGTCTTTTGGTAACACAAAAAAAGGTGACGGCTTTCTGCCCCAGACTTTCAGCCCTTGGTTTCTCCTGGAGAATGGAGCAGTTTCCTGTAATTGATGAACTGATTACTTTCCCTGACGCCGATATTTACGGAGAAGCTTTCGATCGTGAAGTGAAGGCACAGAAGCTGGACGGTCAATCTGTGGGTGTTACAAGAGATATATCTTCTACGTTAACGCTTCGTCTGTTAAATGAACATAATGCTCATATCAAGGATATTTCAGAACAGATTGATGCCATGAGAGCAATCAAGGACGAGGATGAGATCGCATTGATGCGTCATGCCAGCAAGGTGGCAGATCAGCTGTATTATGATATTTTACCTATGCTGAAGCCCGGCACACCGATCCGTGACATTGAGCATGAGATCGAACGTCTGCTGGAAAACTATGATTGCTCCTACACGTCTTTTCCGGCAGAGGTATTGAACTACGGACCGAAAGCCGGAAATCGCATCGGTGAGCCATACGGTGTACTGGAGAGAGATCATACGATAGCCTTTGATTTCGGAGTGGTGTATAAGGGATATTGTTCAGATTTCGGACGTACTGTATTTCTGCAGGAGCCGACGCCGGAGCTTCGACGCTGTCATGAACTTGTAATGAAGGCACAGCAGGCAGCACTGGATGGTGCGGTGATCGGAAAATCTATGTGCAGCGAACTAAACGCATTATGCCATGGCGTCATGAAGGAAGCCGGCATGGATGAGCATTTTATCCATAGAATGGGTCATTGCATTGGTAAAGATGTACATGAGCGTCCGTTTATGGCTGAAGGAGAGACAACGATTGTGCAGCCGGGCATGTGCTTTACAGATGAACCAAGCCTGTTCCTTCCGGGAAAGGGACTGGTACGGGTCGAGGATGTTGTACTGGTGAAGCCGGACGGATTTGAATATCTGAATCAGGTGACGAAGGATATTGTGGTGCTGGAGTAAAGGAGCAGACAGCATGAGTGAAGTATTATTAGAAGTAAAGAATCTGGAAACTCAATTTTCAACAGAACATGGAATTGCTCCGGCAGTAGATGGGCTCAGCTTCCGGCTCGAATCCGGTAAGACACTCGGTATCGTGGGGGAATCCGGCTCCGGCAAAAGTGTAACATCCCTGTCAATCATGAGACTGCTGCAGGAACCGGCGGGACGGATCGCAGCCGGTCAGATTCTGTTCAAGGGTCAGGATCTCACAAAGCTTTCCAACAAAGAGATGCAGGGAATCCGGGGAAAACATATTTCCATGATCTTCCAGGAACCGATGACTGCATTAAATCCCGTTTATACAATCGGTGAACAGATCGCAGAGGTATTTTTTGTTCATCAGAATATGAAGAAAAAAGAGGCAAGGAAAAAGGCTGTGGAAATGCTCCGGATGGTGGGAATTCCCAGCCCTGAGACTAGAATGGACTGCTATCCGCACCAGTTGTCCGGCGGTATGCGTCAGCGTGTCGTGATCGCCATTGCGCTGGCATGTAATCCGGAATTGCTGATTGCAGATGAACCGACGACTGCACTGGATGTGACAATTCAGGCTCAGATACTGGATTTGATGAAGAATCTGCAAAAACAATTGCACACTGCACTGATCATGATCACGCATGATCTTGGTGTCATTTATGAAATGGCGGATGATGTGCTGGTCATGTATTGCGGACAGGCAGTAGAGACAGGCCCTATGAGGACTGTTTTTGACAAAATGCTTCATCCGTATACGGAGGGACTGATGAAATCCATCCCACGTCTTTCGGATAATGACGAAGAGGATCTGCAGACCATTGAAGGAATGGTTCCCAGTCTCTACGATCTGCCGGAGGGATGCCGTTTTCATCCCCGCTGTCCCTATGCGTGTGAAATCTGCCGCTGCCGCGAACCCAAGCTTATTGAGGTGGAGCCCGGGCATTTCTGCCGCTGCCACAGATATACAGGGATATGGAAGGAGAGGCAGAAGGTATGAAACAGGAAAATCTGGTAGAAGTTAAAAATCTGAAGAAATACTATCCGGTCAGTAACGGCTTCGGAAAAAAGAAAACAGCGAAGGCTTTGGATGGTGTCAGCTTTGAGATCAGAAGGGGTGAGACTCTGGGACTGGTAGGTGAGAGCGGATGCGGAAAAACAACGGTAGGACGCTGCCTTCTGAAGCTGACAGAGAACAGCGGAGGGGAAATATGGTTCGACGGTCAGAATATTACTGATTACAGCGAAAAGAAAATGCACCCACTGCGCAGCCAGATGCAGATCATCTTCCAGGATCCGTACGGCTGTCTGGATCCCAGAAAGACAGTATATGAACTAATCGCGGCACCGCTTAAGGTACATGGAATGCACAATAAGGCAGAACTGACGGACACGGTTAAGAGGCTGATGAATGAGGTAGGACTCAGAGAAGATTATATGGATCGTTATCCGCATGAATTTTCAGGCGGTCAACGGCAGAGAATCGGAATCGCCAGGGCAATTGCCATTCATCCCAAGCTGATTGTATGCGATGAGCCGGTATCAGCGCTGGATGTATCCGTACAGGCACAGGTGGTGAACCTGATCCGGAGACTGCAGAGAGAATATGGGCTGACATATCTGTTTATCTCTCATGATCTGCGGGTAGTGAAGCATTTATGTGACCGCATTATTGTGATGTATCTGGGTACGATCGTGGAATCCGGAAATAAGAAGGATATCTACGAGCATCCGGTGCATCCGTATACGCAGGCTCTGTTATCTGCTGTGCCGGAGATCGGCAAGGAGGAAGCGGGGAGATGCGATATCCTGAAAGGAGACATCCCCAGCCCAATCGATCTGCCGGGGGGATGCCGCTTTCATACGCGCTGCCCGAAAGCAACGGAGATATGTTGTACAGAGACTCCTCCCACTGTCGATTTGGGAGGAGGACACATTTGCTGCTGTCATTATTGTGAGAAAGAAGGATAATTTATCAGCGCATCCTTAATGCGGTATAAAGCGTCCAGGATGCGCTGGTTATCTCTGTACACTCCCAGAACAATGCGCAGATGACCTTCCCCGCCGGGACCGTAGTTGATGCCGTCATTGACAGAGACATGCGCTGTTTTCAGCAAATAGGAAGCAATATCACCGGAGCTTCCCAATTCGTGAACATCTACCCAGCAGAGGAAACCGGATTCCGGAAGCTGCACGGTCACGCCGGGAATGGAATTGAGAATTTCATAAGCAGCCTTTCTGCGAAAATCAAAGGCAGTACGGAATTCTTCCATGAAGGAGCAATCCTTTAATGCTGCTAAAACAGCTACCTGTGAAACGGTGTTGGTTGCACCGAGGACGGATACGGCATTGGCGTACATGGTGTCCATAATGAGATCACTGCATACCAGATATCCTACACGATAACCGCTTAATCCCATCCCCTTGGAAAAAGAGAAAACGGTGATCGTTCGTTCAAACATATCCGGAAGAGAAGCGGGTGTTATCATTTCACGTTCATAACAGAAATCTTCAAAGGCCTGATCACATACCAGAATGAGATCATGTGAGATGACGAAATCTCTGAGCATATTTAAAGAGGTCCGGCTGAAAATTGTCGTTGTCGGATTGTTCGGGTGGGTAAGAATCAGCATTTTTGTCTTTGGGGTAACTGCTGCTTCAAGATCCTCAAGGTTTAATTGATAATTGTTTTCCGGACGGAGAGGAACCGCAATCGGGGCAGCTCCGGTAATGGATACATTCAGCCGGTTATTGGGATAACTGGGGGTGGGAATGATCACTTCATCTCCCCGTTCCAGGAAAGGCAGCATGGCAAAGTACAGACCGGAATCAGAACCGGGAGTGATCAGAATGTTGCGCTGCGGATCGACGGAGAGATGATTCTGCACAAATAGCTTATCCGCCAGAGCAGCTTTCAGATCAGGATTGCCCACGGGAGCGGTATAATGCGGTGCAAGACAGTCGTTGACAGCCCGGAGTGTAGCCTTACGTATGTGAGCAGGAAGAGAAAAATCAGGCATAAACGGATCCGCCCAGCCCATAAGTGCAATGCCCTGTTTTTCCATTTCCTGATAGGAATTTCCGACATCAGCTTTTTCCACTGCAGAGAATAAGCCGCCATTCGCATTTTTGAATGCAGGTATCATTTTATTTTTGATATCCATTGACACATACCTCTTTTCTGTAGTATTCTGTATCATAGTAACACTGAAAAATATTTTAGTCAATAAAATATAAAATGCATTTAAATGAAAAATATTTCATAATTGGAGGAAAATCAGATGAAAAAAATAGAAACAACAAAAGCACCGGCAGCAATAGGACCTTATTCCCAGGGATATGAGGCAAACGGATTTATCTTCTGCTCCGGACAGATTCCTGTCAATCCGGAGAACGGAGAAATTCCGGAATCCATCGAAGCACAGGCAGCACAAAGCTGTAAAAATGTCGGTGAAATTTTAAAAGCGGCAGGTACAGATTTTGGACAGGTAGTCAAAACGACATGCTTTCTTGCAGATATGGCAGATTTTGCTGTGTTTAACCAGGTATATGAGAGCTATTTTGTATCAAAGCCTGCCAGAAGCTGTGTGGCAGTCAGGGATCTGCCGAAGGGTGTTTTGTGTGAAGTAGAAGTAATCGCAGTTAAGGGAGAATAAAATGGGATTTTTCGATGATGATCAGGTACATTTGGATATTTTGAAGAAACGTGCTTATAATTTACGCTGGGCGGAAGTAGAAGACGGAGTCATCCCTCTGACTGCTGCGGATCCGGATTTTTCTCCTGCTCCTGAAATTGTGGAGGCCATGGAGGAGTATGTGAAGGACGCATGCTTTTCTTATACGCCGAAGCTTGGATATGAAGGCTTTAGGGAGGGGGTATCGCAGGCTCTTCTGAAGCGTAAGGGAGAGGAGATCAGACCGGAGCATATACTTGCAGTGGACAGTGCAGCCAGAGGCATGTACATTATAGCGAAGGCTGTGCTGCAACCGGGGGATGAGATGATTGTTTTCGATCCGTGTGATTTTCTGTTCCGGGAATCGGCACTGGCAGCAGGAGCAACACCTGTGATGTATCCCGCACGATTGAAGGATGGCCGGATTGATTTGTCAGAGCTTGAGAGGTATATTACACCGAAGACGAAAATGATCGGTCTGTGCAACCCTCATAATCCTTACGGAAAAGTCTACACTCTGGAACAATTGGACTTTTTAATGAAGCTGTGCGAGAAGTATCACCTGTATATTATGAATGATGAAATCTGGTCCGATATTATATATCCGGATGCAGAATTCACCAGTATTTATTCCCTGGGAAACGAGCGGTGTCAACGGGTACTGAGTGTATTTGGATTTTCCAAGAGCTTTGGGCTTGCAGCTCTCAGAATAGGATGTGTATATTGCACGGAACAGAAGCTGTTTGACAGGCTGGTAGAGTGCTCGGATGTGCTCAGTACTGCCGGAGGAGCATGCTCGATATCACAGATTGCAGCGGAGGCTGCAGTGAAAAAGTGCTATTACTGGGTGGATGAGTTCATGAAGCACCTGACAGCAAACCGCGATTATGCAGTAGATTTCATTAATGGTATCCCTGGATTAAAAGCATATCGCCCGGAGGGAACTTATCTTTTATACGTGGATATCAGTGAGCTGGGAGTCAGCGGAGCAGAATTTACAGAATATCTGCGGAATACGGTAAAGCTGTCTCTGGTACCCGGCGGACGACAGTTCTTCGGTGAGCAGTCAGAGGGGCATATACGGATCTGTCTGGCTACCAGCAGAGGAATCCTGGAAGAAGGAATGAGACGCCTTAAGGAAGGAACAGAACTTTTTCATGTTCAGTCCTGCTCCACGTGATTACGATCTGTCAGAATAATCCCCTTGTACCTCGGAGAGGTGCGTTCCAGCTCATAGCATTCGCCGTCTGGTGTGGGATAGCAGTCTATGAATTCGCGGATACGGGTCATTTCCTCAGCAGTAAGGTCAAAGGCCAGTGTCTGGATATTGGAGCTGACGTGACGGCTGTTGCGGGTTCCAACCATTACGGCCCCCACACTTTTCTGGTTCAGAATATACTGGGTTGCCACATTGGCGATGGATACACCGTGATGAGCAGCAATTTCCTTTAATACGGGAAGCAGCTCCTGCAGACCATCCCAACCAAGGGAATCTTCGATAATCTGCATATATTTTACCTGTGACCGTGTTTCAGGAGCTTCATATTGCTTACCCATATAGCGTTCTGCCAGAAAGCCGCCGGCTAAGGTACCGTAAGCAAAGGTGTAAATGCCATGTTCAGCACTGTAATCTAACAGTGTGCGCTCAGGACGCCTGTCAAATACGGAGTATTGCGCCTGATTGGACACAACAGGTACTCCGGCAGCAAGCATTTGCTTTAAAGCATTGGTATCCATATTGCACATACCGATATTCCGGATCTTACCTTTTTCCTGAAGGCGTACAAGATCCAGGGCAGTGTCTATCATCCCCGGAACTTCGAAATCCCACCAGTGAAATTGTACCAGGTCCAGAGCCTCCCGGTGCATTCTCTTCAGAGAGCGATCTACAATACCCTCCGTGTATTTCATGTTGATGACAGGAAGAATATCCTTGTCGGGAACAAATTTCGTATGTATCTGGATATCCTCTTCACAATAATGACCACCGGATTTTAATTCCTGCACGAAACGGCCCAGAAGCTCTTCAGCACCGGTGTAAATATCGGCACAGTCAAATGTAGTAAAGCCTTGATCCACCAGCATGTGGAATGCATGGAGAGCATCTTCGTAGTCAAGATGACCCTTCAGGCAATGCTCCGCAGAGAGCTGCCAACAGCCATTGATGATCCGGTTAAAGGTATATCCGTTCTGAAACTGACATTTTTTCTGCATAATAAACTCCATTCCGTTGGCATAAAATGATGTCGGGGGCTTTTGACCCCGACATCATTTTATTGATACGTCAGCAATCTTAGTGTCAGGCCTGATTGCCAAGTGGGACAACAGTACAGATGCTGTGGCTTTGCAATCGCTTTCCCACTCTTGTGATCCTGAAGCGTGCCCCACAGTTAGGATCAGGACAGGCAATTTCCGCATCGGAGAGCATCCAGTCGTTGGGATTAAGTTCCCGCTGCTTGGCAGACAGAAGAGGAAGAATTGCGCTCAGCGCATACATCGAAAAAGAGGTGCCTGCCGGGAAAACGAGATTTTCTCCCTGAACGAAAAAATAGTCTCCGACCCTGTGGCTGCAGACCATGGGACGATCCGAGGCTACCACCTCAACCTTTAAATCATAAAGTGTAAACGTGTCATCCATTTTAAATACTCCTTATAAAAGGAATTTTGGTAACTAGTTACAAATAGGGTATCAGTATCAACACACATTGTCAAGAAGTGTTTGCGTATACGGCGAAGAGTAAGAAAAATATGATAAATACATATATTGACTTTTGAAAAGTATCGTATAATAATAAAGCATAAACAGTAACTATCCAGTTCCTGTTCACAAAATGGGCAATCGCGTGCTTCAGGAATCCTTGCAAAAGAAATTTTGTAAGGGATGATAGAATTGAAACTCAGGAAAGAAGGAATACAAAATGGAAAAGAAAAACATTGACTGGGGTAATATCGGTTTTGGTTATATCCCTACGGATTACAGATATGTGTCCTATTTTAAGGATGGTAAATGGGATGACGGTCAGCTGACTCAGGACCCGAACATTGTACTGAATGAGTGTGCAGGCGTACTGCAGTATGCACAGACTGTATTCGAGGGACTGAAGGCATACACCACTGAAGACGGACATATCGTAACCTTCCGCCCTGATTTAAACGGTGAACGTCTGGAGTCTTCCGCAGCAAGACTGGAGATGCCCATTTTCCCCAAGGAGCGTTTCATAGAGGCTGTTACTGAGACAGTTAAGGCGAACGATTCTTACGTGCCTCCTTACGGCAGCGGCGCAACTCTGTACATTCGTCCTTATATGTTCGGCAGCAACCCTGTCATCGGTGTAAAGCCTGCGGACGAGTATCAGTTCCGTATCCTGTGCACCCCTGTAGGACCTTACTTCAAGGGCGGTGCTAAGCCCCTGACCATCCGTGTCACCGACTTTGACCGTGCGGCACCTCACGGAACCGGTCATATCAAGGCTGGTCTGAACTACGCTATGAGCTTACATGCTATCGTATCCGCTCACAAGGAAGGCTACGATGAGAATATGTATCTGGATGCTGCTACCCGTACCAAGGTAGAGGAGACCGGTGGTGCGAACTTCCTGTTTGTTACCAGGGACAACAAGGTCGTTACTCCCAAGTCCGACAGTATCCTTCCTTCCATTACCCGCCGTTCTCTGGTATATGTAGCTAAGGAATATCTGGGACTGGAAGTAGAAGAGAGAGAAGTATACCTGGATGAAGTAAAAGACTTCGCAGAGGCCGGTCTGTGCGGTACCGCAGCAGTTATCTCCCCTGTTGGTAAGATCGTTGACCACGGCAAAGAAATCTGCCTGCCCAGCGGCATGACCGATATGGGACCTGTTACCAAGAAGCTGTATGAGACTCTGACCGGTATCCAGATGGGCAGAATCGAAGCTCCTAAGGGATGGATCCATGTAATTGAGTAGTTTCTGCAGAAGGCAGGAAGTGTTTTAATAGTATCATTAAAAATGCGTGTGGAGAATATCTGCACGCATTTTTAGCTTGCAGGGAATCCGGGTTTGATGTAAAATGTAAGTGCTTACATAAAAATGTTACGGACCGTTGCATGTAGGATTTAAGATGAAATGTAACTGCTCAGAGCATGATTCGCAAATGTTTGTAAATTTCACCGGCTCTGAATAGTTACCAAAATAGAAAGAGAAGGATAATGCAGCTGAATGACCGCATGGAACAACTGAATAATGCTGTATCACAGAGCTACACTGCAGTGGAACCGGATAACTCCGGGAACTGTGGGAAGCAGGATCCGGGGAGAAGCAGAGAGATTGTCTGTGAACATTTCCTGGATGTCTATGTGGACGAGCAGCTTACCTTCCGCCTGACCTGTACTGCCACGCATCTGCCGGAACTGATACTGGGGAGACTTTTTACGGAGGGCTGGATCCAGAGCATTGAAGCTGTGGAAAGCATTACGATCTGTGAGAGCGGCAGAAGTGCAAGAGTTTTTTTACAGGAAAATTTACAGGAAAGTGACAGACAGATAGCTACAGGCAGGGAGGCTTCCTGCTGCATCGGCAACTTTACTTTTCTGGAAAAAAACGGAAAAAGACAATTACGGGAATTACCCCGGACACAGTGGAAGAATGCGTGGATTTTTGCCCTGGCTGCAAAATTTGCCGGGGACTCCGAGCTGCACAGACAGACCGGAGGAACCCACAGCTGTTATCTCGGAGTAAGAGACAAATGTGTATGTCATATGGAAGATATCGGAAGACACAATGCATTGGACAAATGCATTGGCTATGCATTGCGGGAACAGCTGGATCTGTCCGAGTGCATTTTATTCACCACGGGACGGGTTCCTACGGATATGGTGCAGAAGGTGATCGCAGCGGGAATTCCGGTGCTGGCATCCAAGGCAGTACCTACGGATCAGGCGATAGAGCTTGCGAAGAAGTACCATCTGAATCTGATCTGCAGAGCCTGGCCGGACCGGATGGAGATCTATCATGATGCAAGGTGATTTTGATACCTACGGTGGGATTATCATTCCATAGAGATGTGGCAAATATCCGGAGAGGAGTCTAGTATGAGAGAATTAGAAGAATGCCTTGAGGCATTACTGGCAGAGGTAAAGCCTATAGAAAAAACAGAATATGTGGCGCTTACGGATGCCTGTGACCGGATCCTTGGGGAAGATATTTATGCGGAGATGATGATTCCGCCTTATCCTAAGTCTGCCATGGACGGTTATGCGGTACGGGCGGAGGATACGCTGGGTGCGGACAGAGAACATCCGGTAATGTTACAGGTGTCGGGAGAACTGTTTGCCGGAGATTATGTGCAGCTTCCCTGCCGGAAGGGCTGTGCGGTACGGGTGATGACCGGTTCCTATGTGCCGGAAGGATATGATGCGGTGATCCGACAGGAAGACACCGATTATGGCGAAGATACGGTGCAAATCTTGCGGAGTATTACCGCAGGAATGAATTATTGCTGTGTGGGAGAGGACATCCGCAAAGGGCAGCAGATCCTTGCGAAAGGAACACATCTGACGGCATTGCATATCGGGCTTTTGGCAAGTCTTGGAATCCACAGGGTGTCTGTCTGTGAGAGGATAAAGTGCAGTGTTTTATCCACCGGATCGGAACTGATGGCACCGGGGACGCCGCTTTTACCCGGGAAGATATATAACAGTATCGCCTATATGCTGCAGGCATCCATGAAAAAATGGAGAATACATGTGCCTTATATAGGAATCTGTGGAGATGAAAAAGAATTATTAAAAGAACAATTACAGAAGGCTCTGGAAGCGGCGGATATTGTGATCACCACCGGCGGTGTGTCCGTGGGGAAAAAGGATCTGCTGCCGGAAGTGCTGGAAGAAATGGGAGCAAAAAAAATATTTTCCCATGCCAATATCCAGCCTGGAACGCCGACCATCGGCAGTGTACTGGATGGCAGAGTCATCCTGAGCCTGTCGGGGAATCCTTATGCGGCGTATGCTAATTTTGAGTATTACTTCTGGGAACTGGCAGCGTATTTGACACAAGATGTTTCCCTGAAAGTGCGAAGAGAGCGCGCAGTGCTTTCTGACCCTTATCCAAAGGTAAATAAGCTCAGACGTTTCGTCCGGGCTTATGCGGAGGATGGCAGAGTGACATTGCCCGCAGCGGTACACGCGTCTTCGGTGCTTTCCAACATGAGAGATTGTAATTGCTTTATAGATATAGAACCGGGGCGGGAACTGCATCCGGGAGATGAAGTAAAGATACAGTATTTTAAATGATAGCAGACGGGAGAATAAAATGCAGGAAATGCGAAAATTCACCCTTGGCACAGCAGTTCTTGCCGGTGGCAAGAGCAGCCGGATGGGACAGAACAAGGTCTTAATGGAATATCAGAACCGCAGATTTTTAGACAGAATCTGTGAAACACTGCAGGGATTCGATGAGGAGCCCTGTATTTCCGCTACCATGCCGGGAGAATATGAGAATCTGGGACTTCCCATTGTCTGCGACGAACACCGGGAGATCGGTCCCATGGAGGGAATCCGCCAGGTTCTGATCCACACGTCCTGTGACTATGTATTTGTCTGTGCGGGGGATATGCCGTTTATCACGGGAGATCTGGTGCGGTATATGGCGGAATTTATTTCATCGGATTATGACTGCTATTGTATGGTGGACGAGGATCATATTCATCCACTGTGCGCCATTTATTCCAAAAAAATTCTGCCGGTCATCGAGGAATTGATCGAGCAGGGACAGTATCGTCTGATGCAGATATTGCGCAGGGTGCGGACCAAATACATCCGTCTGGAGAGCAGCTGTTTTGATAAAAAGCAGTTGCGCAATATTAATACCAGAGAAGAGTATGAACGTTTAAGCCTGCCGCTTATCTTCTGTGTCAGCGGTATCAAGGACAGCGGCAAGACCGGACTGATCATTAAGCTGATCAACGAGTTCATCCGGGACGGATACCGCGTAGGTGTGATCAAACACGACGGGCATGAGTACACCATGGATCAGGAAGGAACGGACACGTATCGTTTTACGCAGGCAGGAGCAGAGATCAGTGCTATTTATTCCGACACGCAGTCTTCTGTGAACCGTAAGGGAAAAGTGACGGCGAAAGAGATGATAGCAATCTGTGGAGACGTGGATGTTCTGATCCTGGAGGGAATGAAACATTCCGACTACCCTAAGATTGAGGTGGTGCGGAGAGAGATTTCCGATCATCCGGTATGTGCCGCAGAGCATCTGATCGCAGTGGCTACGGATGTGGTGGCGCAGGACAGTATGAAGTGTCCCGTATATGATATTAATGATGTGACAGGAATATATTCCTGTATTTTAAGGTACTTCGGTATTACCGGGAGAGCAGTGACGGAATCGTAAACCTTCCGGAGCAGAAGTGCTTATGGAATGGAGACTACGATGAAACTGATCAGAACTGAAGATGCAGTGGGGCAGGTGCTGTGCCATGATATTACCCAGATCATTCCGGGAGTGGTGAAGGATGCAGTGTTCCGTAAGGGACATATCGTCACCAGGGAGGATATTCCCGTACTGTTGTCTGTGGGAAAGGAACATCTCTATGTGTGGGAGAAAAAGGAGGGTATCCTGCATGAGGATGAGGCAGCGGCAATTTTACGGGACCTGTGTATCAATGAAAATATGACCGCCAGTGAACCGAAGGAAGGCAAGATCGAGATCCGGGCGGCAGCAGACGGACTGCTCAAGATCAATTCCGAAAAACTGCATGCGGTAAACGGACTGGGAGAGATGATGATTGCCACCATTCACGGAAATTTTCCGGTGAAAGCAGGAGACAAGCTTGCGGCTACCCGCATTATCCCACTGGTGATCGAAGAAGAAAAAATGGATCGTGCAAAGGAAGCGGCAGGAACGGAACCGCTTCTTAAGATTCTGCCTATGACCCATAAAAAAGTAGGAATCGTGACCACCGGCAGTGAAGTGTTCAAAGGTCGGATTCAGGATGCCTTTGGACCTGCTATCCGTGCAAAGCTGGCAGCGTATGATACGGAAGTCTTAGGGCAGGTGATCCTGGATGACTGTCAGGAAGATATCACAGCAGCTATAAGAGATTTTATCTCCCGGGGTGCAGACATGGTATTATGTACCGGCGGCATGAGTGTGGATCCGGATGATAAGACACCGGGAGCCATCAAAGCCACAGGAGCGGATATCGTATCTTATGGAGCCCCCGTGCTTCCGGGAGCCATGTTCCTGTTAGCTTATCTCGGAGAGATTCCCGTGTTGGGACTTCCGGGATGCGTGATGTATGCAGGGCGCACGGTGTTCGACCTGGTATTGCCCCGGGTACTGGCGGGAGAGCGATTGACAAAAGATGATCTGGACAGCTATGGAGAGGGTGGATTGTGCCTGAACTGTGAGGTATGCCACTTCCCCAATTGCGGATTTGGAAAATAGTAACAAGCATTAACAGAAAGGAAACGAAAATGTCAGGTTTTACCCATTTTGATGCGCAGGGAAATGCCATCATGGTAGATGTAACGGACAAGGATATTACAGAGAGAAGTGCCACAGCCAGCGGCTGTATCCGGGTAAGCCGTGAGGTATTTGATGCGGTGAAATGCGGTACAGCGAAAAAGGGTGATGTCCTGGGAACCGCAAGGATCGCCGGGATCATGGCGACCAAACGGACCTGGGAACTGATCCCTTTGTGCCATCCGCTGATGTTGACCAAGGTCACCATAGATTTTGCCATGGAAGAGGAGACTTGCACGATCCGCTGCTATTGTATGGCAAAATTATCCGGGCGGACCGGCGTGGAGATGGAGGCACTGACCGGCGTAAACGTGGCACTGCTTACCATCTATGACATGTGTAAGGCAATGGACCGCGGCATGGAAATGGGAGAGATCCATCTGGAGGAAAAGATGGGCGGCAAGAGCGGACATTTTCAGAGGACAAAATAATTATGAAAAAATATAACAAAAAAATGACAGCAGTAATGACAACCATTCTGGCAGCAGCTATGCTTCTTGCCGGATGCGGAGCGCAAACGGAAAATACAGCAGCTGACAGTGGTACAGCTGTGACAGAAGCCGACACACAGGAAGCTTTGGAAACAACAGGGACTGCACAGGCAGCCGAAAACAGTGAAGCAGTAGAGCTGACGATTCTGGCAGCAGCTTCGCTGACCGATGTATGTAACGAAATCAAGGCAGAGTATGAAGCGGCACACCCCGGTGTGACACTGAACTTTTCTTACGGAGCTTCCGGTGCCCTGCAGACACAGATCGAGGAGGGAGCTCCCGCAGACCTGTTTTTCTCCGCAGCTACCAAGCAGATGACAGCTCTGAACGATGAGGGGCTGATGGATTCCGATTCTATTGTGAATCTGCTGGAAAATAAAGTCGTTCTGATCGTTCCGGAAGACAGCGATAAGGACATTACCTCCTTTGAGGATGTGGCAACGGACAAAGTCGGTATGATCGGTCTGGGTGAGCCGGGCAGTGTACCGGTAGGTCAGTATTCCGAGGAGATTTTCACATCTCTGGGAATTCTGGATACCGTAAAGGAAAAGGCAAACTACGGTTCCGATGTCCGCACGGTGCTGTCCTGGGTAGAGACAGGTGCCGTGGACTGTGGTGTGGTATATGCAACCGATGCTTACGTAGGTGAAAATATCAAGATCGTCTGTGAAGCTCCCGATGGCTCCTGCAAAAAGGTAATCTATCCTGTAGGCATCGTAAAAGCCAGTGAGCATGCCGATGCGGCAGCAGAGTTCCTTGCATATCTGCAGACGGACGATGTTATGAAGAAATTTGAAAGCTACGGATTCTCTGCGGCAGAATAGGAGCAGAAATGGATTTTTCACCTTTATGGATCTCCTTGAAGGTCGCTGTATGTGCGACAGTATTTACTTTTTTCCTGGGACTGCTTTCCGCGAGACTGGTAATCTCCTTAAGAGCAGGAAAGGCGCTGATTGACGGCATTTTCTCTCTGCCCATGGTATTACCGCCTACGGTAGTCGGATTTTTCCTGCTGATCCTCTTCGGAAAAAACAGTCTGCTGGGCGGGCTGCTCTTAAAAATGGGGATCAGTGTGCTGTTCACCTGGCAGGGAGCGGTGATCGCGGCAGTGGTGGTATCTTTTCCCATCATGTACCGGACAGCCCGCGGTGCCCTGGAGCAGGTGGATGTGAATCTGGTCTATGCAGCGAGAACTCTGGGAATGTCGGAGACAAAGATATTTTTCCGGATTCTGCTTCCGGCGGCATGGCCCGGTGTGGCAGCTGCCACGATACTGGCATTTGCCAGGGCACTGGGAGAATTCGGTGCGACGATCATGTTAGCCGGAAATATTCCCGGCAGGACACAGACCATGTCGGTGGCAATCTATACGGCAGTGCAGAGCGGTGACCGCGGTCTTGCCTATTACTGGGTGGCGATCATCATGGGAATTTCCTTTTTCACCATCTTTCTGATGAACTACTGGATGGGATATCAGGAACGGAAAGGTGGTGGAAAAAGATAATGGCTTTGTACGTGGATATTGAAAAAAAGTGCGGAGACTTTCTGCTGAAAGTAAAATTTACCGCAGAAAAAGAAGTGATGGGATTGCTTGGAGCCTCCGGCTGCGGCAAGAGCATGACTTTAAAATGTATTGCGGGAATCGAAAAGCCGGATAAAGGTGTGATCCGGCTGGATGATAAAGTGTTTTTTGATTCGGAGAGGCGGATCAACCTGCCGGTACAGAAGCGAAAGGTTGGTTATCTGTTTCAGGACTATGCACTGTTCCCGAATATGACTGTGCTGCAGAATATTATGTGCGGTGCGGGGGATCGCGTGAAAGCAGCGGAATATGCAAAGCGATTTTTCCTGGAAGGTAAGGAGAATCTGTATCCGGCGCAACTGTCCGGCGGGCAGAAGCAGCGTACCGCCATGGCAAGAATGTTAGCCGGGGAACCGGAGATACTGATGCTGGATGAGCCCTTTGCAGCACTGGATAATTACCTGAAAATGCAGATGGAGCGGGAACTGATGAAGGTCATGGAAGAGTATGGAAAGACGGTACTGTTCGTATCCCATGACCGGAATGAAGCCTATCGTATGACGGACCGTATTGCGGTCATGGAAGACGGGCAGATTCTGGATATACAGCCGAAAGAGGAGCTTTTTAAGAATCCGGTTTCCCTGGCAGCAACGCTTCTGACCGGCTGTAAAAACGTCTCGATGCTTCAGGTGGAGTCTGATGGTAAGTTTATTGCAACGGACTGGGGAATCCGGCTGTCTGTGCCGCCTATAGGATTAACCTGTAAATATGTTGCATTCCGGGCACACTATTTTCAGGTCGTCCCCGCCATGGAGGAAACAAATGTGCTGGAATGTCGCATCCTACGGGTAATCGAGGACACCTTTTCCACCGTGGTTCTGTTCTGTAATGTCAACCGGACCGGGGAACAGGCACGAGAGGTACTTACCTATGAACTGCCGAAGGACAGATGGCGGGAATTGAAGAGTGCAGGAACACTGTATCTGAAAATGCCCGTAGAGCAGATCATATGGCTGGAAAAATAAAAGGAGTACATAATGCTGGACGGTCTCGGAAGAGAAATTGATTATTTGAGAATATCGGTGACAGACAAGTGCAATCTCCGTTGCAAATATTGTATGCCACCCCAGGGAATCCTGCCGGTATCTCATGAGGAGATACTGACTCTGGAGGAAATCTTCCGGCTGGTGGGCATTATGGAACAATTGGGAATCAGGAAGGTCCGGCTGACCGGCGGAGAACCCATGGTACGGAAAAATCTGCCCTGGCTGGTGGAGCAGCTTCATGGACTGTCCGGAATCCGGGAGATTGCCATGACTACCAACGGGACATTATTCGCATCGCAGGCAAAGGCATATCGCGAAGCGGGACTTACGGCAGTGAACATCAGTCTGGATACACTGGATCAGGAGCGCTTTCGTACAATCACCGGATGCGACACAAGACCGGATACCGCTGGTGTGGGGAGTGTGCTCCGTGCAATCGATGCCGCGCTGGAACAGCAGCTCAAGGTGAAAATCAACTGTGTTCCCTGCAAGGAGCTGAACGGAGCAGACATCGAGGAAATTGCCGCCCTGGCTGCGGACAGACCTCTGGATGTCCGGTTTATCGAGCTGATGCCCATCGGCTGCGGGGAAAATTATACGGGAATTTCCTCGGAGGAGATCTTAAGGCGGCTGGAGAGAAAATTCGGAACAGCAACAGCGGTTTTGGAAAAATCGACGGCAGGGCGTGTGGCAGAACTTTCCGTCACAAAAACGGACGGCCCCGCAGAGTATTATCGTTTTCCCGGGTTGTCCGGCAGGATCGGATTCATCAGTCCGATTTCTCATAAGTTCTGCAGGGAATGTAACAGAGTCCGCCTGACCTGTGAGGGAAGACTAAAGCTTTGCCTGCATTATGATAAGGGACTGGAATTGAAACCGCTGCTCCGGGGTGGGACTTGCGATGAGGAGATTGGCAGACAAATTGTGAATGCCCTGAAGGAGAAACCGTCCGAACACCATTTCCGGGATGAGGCAGCAGGCGAAGATCTGGCGGAGGGTGCAAAAGAGCAGCGCAAGATGGTACAGATCGGCGGATAGACACACAATGAGACCGGGACAGGCAGGATGAGCCGGGTGAGACAGAAAGGTATGACAGATATGGCAGGAGAAGTGGCAGCAGTATGCATCAGTGAGAAAAAAGGAACGGCAAAGCAGAACGTCGGCAGCTGTAACCTTATAGAAGACTGGGGACTGGAGAAGGATGCCCATGCGGGGAACTGGCACAGACAGGTAAGTCTCTTATCCTGGGAAGAAGTGGAAAAGTTCCGGGAAAGAGGCGCGAAGGTGGCAGACGGCGCATTTGGAGAGAATTTGCTGGTGAAAGGGTATGATTTTAAGGCGTATCCGGTGGGCAGTATTTTCAAATGTAATGATGTGGTACTGGAGATTACCCAGATCGGCAAAAAGTGTCATTCGGAATGCGAGATCTTCCATATGGTGGGAGACTGCATCATGCCAAGAGAGGGCGTGTTCGCCAGAGTACTGCATGGCGGCAAAATTAATGTCGGTGATACCTTAAAACTGATCAGTACCAGAAAATTCCGTGCGGGAATCATCACTGCCAGCGACAAGGGCAGCAGAGGAGAACGGGAAGACAAGAGCGGTCCCGCTATTCAGGAGATTATAGAAAAACAGGGCTATGAAGTGGTAAGCCGGGTAGTGCTGTCCGATGATGCAGAAGACTTATACCGGGAAATGGTAAGACTTGCGGATGAAAAAGACGTAGATGTGGTATTCACTACCGG
This sequence comes from Bacteroidales bacterium H4, assembly GCA_963650795.1. Classification (GTDB taxonomy): domain Bacteria; phylum Bacillota; class Clostridia; order Lachnospirales; family Lachnospiraceae; genus Acetatifactor. Next base: position 10,573 of record CAVJMX010000015.1, on the reverse strand, counting down.
AGGAACCGGTTTTTCCCTCAGAGATAATACACCGGAAGCCACCCTGCGGGCAGCGACGCGTAATGCACCGGGGATCGCGGAGGCAATGCGCTATTACAGCCTGCAGATCACACCCAGAGCGATGTTAAGTCGCGCTGCCAGTGTCATCCGCAACCGAACGCTGATCGTGAATCTGCCCGGAAGTCCCAAAGCCGTGAAAGAATGCCTGGAGGCAGTACTGGATACCCTGGCTCACGGGATTAGAATTCTGCGGGAAGAAGACAGCGAATGCGGAAACGATACTTCGCTAAATAAATAACGGGATTGTTAAATAATTAATCTAATTGAAGATTTTTTCTCAAGAGGGTATAATGTAAGCACTTACATTATACCCTCGATTTTTTAGAAAAAGCAGTGGTCAAAAGTCGGAGGTCATTGTGCAGTAATCATTATGACAGGAAGTACACAGGAGGGTTCCATGCATTCTGAAAATATTATTTATAAAAATGAAATGAATGAAAAAACAACAAAGTTTCTGGACAAATTTGTGAAGAGAGTGAAGGGAAATCCTCCCGGTGTCTGCCCCATCGCGGTGCAGCTTTCTTTCTTACAGAGTGCCAGAAGTCAGACCTGTGGTAAATGCGTTCCCTGCCGTGACGGTCTGGAACAGGTAGAGAATATGATGCGCAGCATTCTGGACGGTAAGGCTGACATGAATACTTTTAACAATATGGTGTCCCTGGCAGAAATGATTCAGGATACCGCGGATTGTGCCATAGGATATGAGGCTGCCAACATTGTACTGCAGAGTGTGGAACTGTTCCGTGACGAGTACATGAGCCATATTGAACAGCACAGATGCCAGGCGGAAGTGGGACAGAAGGTTCCCTGCATTTCCCATTGTCCGGCACATGTGGATATTCCCGGATATATTGCGCTGATCGGCGAACATCGTTATGCGGATGCCATCAATCTGATCCGCAGGGACAATCCTTTTCCCACGGCATGTGCATTTATCTGTGAGCATCCCTGCGAGGAGAAGTGCCGTAGAGATCTGTTGGACAGTCCGGTCAATATCCGCGGTCTGAAGAAATTCGCTGTGGATCAGATTGCAGCGGACCAGGTAAAGGTGCCGGAGTGCAATGTTACTACAGGTAAAAAGGTTGCGATTGTGGGAGGCGGTCCCTCCGGACTGACCACCGCTTATTATCTGTCTCTGATGGGACATAAAGTGGATGTATACGAGGAAAGAGAAGCACTGGGCGGAATGCTGCGTTACGGTATTCCCAATTACCGTCTGCCCAAGGACAGACTGGATGAAGACATCCATGCGATTCTGTCCACCGGTAATATTACGGTGCATTACAATACTGCCATTGGCAGAGATATCACCATGGAGCAGCTGAAGGAGCAGTACAATGCAATCTATATTGCCATCGGTGCGCAGGTGGGAAAATCTGTAAATGTCGATGGCGTGAACAGCAACGGAGTCTATTCCGCAGTGGAAATGTTAGGAGAGATCGGTAAGGGCAATATTCCGGATTATACCGGCAAACGTGTGGTAGTTGTAGGAGGCGGTAATGTGGCAATGGACTGTGCCCGTTCTGCTATCCGCTGCCATGCCAAGGAGGTAACGGTGATCTACCGCAGACGTCAGATCGATATGACGGCACTTCCTTCCGAGATCCAGGGAGCCATTGAAGAGGGCGTGGAACTGCTGACTCTGAATGCTCCGGTGAAGATCAATGCGGATGAGGAAGGGAATGTCTGCGGATTCGTGGCACAGCCCCAGATCATCAGTGTGTATAACAAACAGGGAAAGCCTTCTGCAACGGTAGCGAATAAACCTCAGATCGAAGTGCCCTGTGAAGTGGTACTTATGGCAATCGGTCAGGATATCGTATCTGCTCCGTTTGCGGAATATGATGTCAATCCCAAAAGAAAGACATTTGAGACATTAGATACCACCAGACTGAAGAGCTATGACAAGATTTTTGCTGGCGGCGACTGTATATTCGGTCCCGCAACAGTAATCAAAGCCATCGGTGCCGGTAAGGTGGCGGCACTGAATATTGATGAATACCTTGGGTATCATCATAAATATCTGGAGGAGATTAAAATTCCGGAGCCCAGAGAGAATGACAGAACCCATTACGGCAGAGTGCATCTGACAGACCGTTCCGCCAGAGAGCGTAAGAATAATTTTGAACCGGTGGAAAACGGAATGTCCTACGATGAGGCAATGCAGGAATGCGGTAAGTGCTTAAGATGCGATCACTTCGGATGCGGAGTGGTAGAAGGAGGCAGAGTATAATGGTAACGATCACCATAGATGGAAAACAGATTTCCGTAGATGAGAATTTATCCATATTGGAAGCTGCACAGGAGGCGGATGTCAAAATCCCCACACTCTGCTACCTGAAGGATGTCAATGAGGTGGGAGCCTGCAAGATGTGTGTGGTTGAGGTAGAAGGCAGAAGACATCTGGTAACCTCCTGTAATACAAAGGTTCAGGAAGGCATGGTGGTAAACACCCATTCCGAGAGAGTGGTAAACAGCAGAAAACAGGTATTGAACATGCTGCTTGCCAATCATGACGTAAGATGCTTCTCCTGCGGCAAATCAGGTGACTGCAGACTGCAGGATCTGTCCAATGCATACGGTATTACGAAATCCTGCTATCCCGGAAGTGCGGCAAAATTTGAAGCGAAAAAAGAGAATCCTTTCCTGACCTATTATCCGGAGCTGTGCATCAACTGTCAGAGATGCGTCAGCACCTGTAACAAGGTGTCCTGCAACGGCACCCTGCATAACAGCAAGATCGGTACGAGAACCCTGATCGATGCGCCGTTCGGACCGGACTGGAAAGAGACAGACTGTGAGTCCTGCGGTAACTGCGCGGCAGTATGCCCTACCGGAGCCCTGGTAGCCAAGAATCGTAAAAAGTACCAGGTCGGCAAGGTGAAAAAGGTTCTGACGACCTGCCCGCACTGCGCTACCGGCTGTCAGTATTATCTGGTGGTAAAAGATAACGAGATCGTGGATGTGGAGCCGGCAAACGGACCTTCCAACAAGGGACTGCTGTGCGTTAAGGGCAGATTCGGTTCTTTCAATTTCGTACATTCCCCGGAGCGGTTAAAATACCCTCTGATCAAGAATCATGAGACCGGAGAGTTTGAACGGGCTACCTGGGATGAGGCGCTGGATCTGATCGCAGCCAAATTTACCGAGATCAAGAAAAAATACGGTTCCGATGCACTGGCAGGATTCGCCTGTTCCCGTTCTCCCAACGAGGACTGCTATATGCTGCAGAAGCTGGTCCGCTGTGCGTTTGGCACCAACAATGTGGATAACTGTGCCAGAGTCTGCCATTCTGCGACCGTAGCGGGACTTGCCATGACCCTGGGAAGCGGAGCTATGACCAATCCCATCAGTGATATCACGAATGATGTGGATGTGATCATGCTGGTAGGATCCAACCCGGAGGAAGCTCATCCTGTGATCGGTATGCAGATCCGTCAGGCAGTGGAAAGAGGTACCCGCCTGATCGTGGTGGATCCCAGAGATATCGGTCTGTCCAAGCAGGCAGATATTCATCTGAAATTAAAGCCCGGTACCAACGTTGCCTTCGCTAACGGCATGATGAATGTGATCATCAACGAGGGACTGGCGGATGAGGAGTTTATCCGCACAAGGACCGAAGGCTTTGAAGAACTGAAAAAGATCGTAGCGGAATATACCCCGGAGCGTGTTGCCGAGATCTGTCATATCGATGCGGATCACCTGCGGGAGGCAGCACTGATGTACGCCAAGGCGAAGAAAGCACCGATTATCTATTGCCTGGGTGTAACGGAACATTCCACCGGAACCGAGGGCGTTATGTCCATGTCCAACATGGCGATGCTGGTGGGCAAGCTTGGACGCAGCGGCTGTGGTGTGAATCCTTTACGTGGACAGAATAACGTGCAGGGTGCCTGCGATATGGGGGCGCTGCCCGGAGATTTCCCCGGCTATCAGAAGATAACCGATCCCGCTGCTATGGCGAAATTTGAAAAGGCATGGGGCGTGGAATTGAACAAAAAGCCCGGTGTGCATGCAACGGATGTATTCCCCGCAGCAATTCGCAAGGAGATCCGCGGACTCTTTATCTTCGGTGAGGATCCGGTGGTGACGGATGCGGATCAGCATCATATCCGCAAGGCACTGGAAAGCCTGGATTTCCTGGTACTGTCCGACCTGTTCATGACAGAGACTGCCCAGTATGCGGATGTTATTCTGCCCGGTACCAGTTATGCGGAGAAGGAAGGCACTTTCAGCAATACGGAGAGAAGAGTACAGCGTGTGCGTAAAGCAGTGACACTGGAAGGCGAGATGCGTCTGGATACCGATATTTTCATCGATCTGATGAACCGTATGGGATATCCTCAGCCGAAACTTACTTCAGAGGAAATCATGGATGAGATCGCGTCCCTGACCCCCAGCTTCGGCGGTATCAGCCACAGAAGACTGGACAAGGGGGAAAGCATCCAGTGGCCCTGCCCGGATAAGAAACACCCAGGCACGCCTATTTTACATGTGGATAAATTCTCCAGAGGACTGGGATGGTTCTATCCGGCGGAGTATGTGCCCAGCGCAGAACTTCCGGATGAGGAATATCCGTTTATCATGATGACGGGACGTATTTTGTACCATTACAATACCAGAGCCATGACCGGCAAGACCCCGGGACTGATGGAGAAGGAAGGTCATTCCTTCATCGAGATGAATACGGAGGATGCGGTACGGCTTGGCATTGAAAACGGAGAAAAGGTAAGAGTGACTTCCAGGAGAGGTACGCTGATCACAACTGCGAGAGTGGGAGATAAAGTATCCCCGAAGGAGACCTGGATGCCGTTCCATTTCCCGGATGGTAATGCCAATATCCTGACCAATGCAGCGCTGGACAAATATGCGAGAATTCCGGAATACAAAGTCTGTGCGGTAAAAGTGGAAAAACTTCCCGTGGAGGACAGACTGGCAGAAAATTTTGCCGAATAGATTTACGTGAAAAATCAGAACGAGAATGCGTGCGGAGAATCTCTACACGCATTTTTGTGTCTGTAGAATTCTTAGAATTTCCTGAACTTCCAAGAAACCGTGGCACAGAAGAAAAAAATAGGGTATAATCAAAACTTAGAGACTTTGAGAAAGCAGGAAAAATTATGTTTTTTAGAAATAAATGTCACATGACCGCGGTATTGATGGCGGGAATGTTGGGAATAAGTATGATGGCGGGACTGACCGCCTGCGGCAGCAATGAGGGAACGAAGGTTGTATTTACCACCGGATTCGGTAAAAATGAGGTATTCCGGATCGGCGACGAGTCCTGTTCCAAGGCGGAGATCATGATCTACCTGACCACGACGCAGAATCAGTATGAGAATGTCTACGGAACGGAGATCTGGAACACTTCCTTAAACGGTGTGACACTGGAGGATAATGTCAAGGAGACGGTGCTTGCCAGAATCGCGCAGATCAAGACCATGTATCTGCTGGCAAAGGAAAAAGAAGTCACCCTGGATGATGCCGAGGAAGCAAAGGTGGTCCAGGCGGCGCAGGAGTACTATTCTTCCTTAAATGACACGGAGATCGAGACCATGGGCGCCACGCAGGAGATCGTGGAGAATCTTTACCGGGAGTATGCCATGGCGGACAAGGTCTACAAGCTGATCATTCAGGACATCAACCCGGAGATCAGTGATGATGAAGCCAGAAAAATTACGGTACAGCAGATCTTTTTTGCCACGGCATCCACGGATATGGATGGTAACTTAAAGCCTTATTCCGAAAGCTCTATCCAGAACGCTTACGAGAAGGCGTGCGAAGTGAGAGCCATGGCAGTGGACGGAGAACATGATTTCACGGAACTGGCTTCCAAATACAGTGATGATTCCGAGATCACCTATTCCTTCGGTAAGGGGGAGGCGGAGAGCGCCTACGAAGAAGCTGCTTTTAATCTGGCAACGGACGAGGTGAGTGAGGTCGTCAAGTGTGAGCGCGGCTATTACATTATCAAATGCATCAACACACTGGACCGGGAAGAGACAGATGCCAATAAATTAAAGATCGTGGAAGAACGTAAGCGGGAAGTCTTCGGACAGGAGTATGACAGTTTCGTGGATACGTTAGTACGTCAGCTCAATGATAAGCTGTGGGATGAGATTACGCTGATCACCGATGAGCAGGTGACCACGGACAACTTTTTTGACGTGTATGCAAAGTATTTCCAAGAAGAGTAATTCGTAGGATTACCGCACGCTTTATTAAAATTTTAGAATTGCGGAAACACTGATAAATACTGGATTTCTGACGAATTGTTAGCACTCATTACAAATGAGTGCTAAATTTGTCTTGACTTTTTAATTTTGCAGTCCTACACTTAGAATCAGTTAGGAAACAGTCAGCCATGGCTGTGCAATTTTAGAAAAGGATGTGGTAAAAATGGCAGCAAAAAGCGGCAGTTTATCAATTAACAGTGAAAACATTTTTCCGATTATTAAAAAGTGGTTGTATTCCGACCACGATATTTTCTACAGAGAGCTGATCTCCAACGGCTGTGATGCCGTGACTAAACTGAAGAAATTGGACATGATGGGAGAATACACCCTGCCCGAAGGTTATAAGGGACGTGTGGATGTCATTGTGGATCCCGAGAAGAAGACACTGACCTTCAAGGATAACGGTCTGGGCATGACCGCCGACGAAGTGGAAGAGTATATCAACCAGATCGCATTTTCCGGTGCGACGGACTTCATTGAGAAATATAAGGACAAGAGCAATTCCGACCAGATCATCGGTCATTTCGGACTGGGCTTCTATTCCGCATTCATGGTAGCGGATGAAGTACACATCGATACGTTATCTTACAAGGACGGCGCCAAGGCAGTGCACTGGGAGTGTGACGGCGGTACCGAGTTCTCTATGGAAGACGGAGACAAGACCGATGTCGGTACGACTATTACGTTGTTCTTAAATGAGGATTGCCTGGAGTTCTGTAATGAGTACAAAGCCCGTGAGGTCGTGAAGAAGTATTGCTCTTTCATGCCTACCGAGATCTACCTGTCCAAGGCGAACACCAAGGAGACCCAGATCATCAAGGAAGAGGAAAAGCTTCCCGATGATGAAGTGCTCGAAGAGATCGCTCCGGAGAAAAAGGAAGCGGCAGAGGGCGAGAATGCCGAAGAAGCAAAAGAAGAGCCTAAGAAGCTCAAGATTAGAAAACGTCCCGAGCTGATCAATGAGACACAGCCTCTGTGGACCAAGCATCCCAATGAGTGTACGAAGGAAGAGTATCTGGACTTCTACCGCAAGGTATTCCAGGATTACAAGGAGCCTCTGTTCTGGATCCATCTGAACATGGACTATCCTTTCAACCTGAAAGGTATTCTGTACTTCCCGAAGATCAATATGGAGTACGAGTCCATCGAAGGCACCATCAAGCTGTATAACAATCAGGTATTTATCGCAGATAATATCAAGGAAGTTATCCCTGAGTTCCTGCTGTTGTTAAAGGGTGTCATCGACTGCCCGGATCTGCCTCTGAATGTATCCAGAAGTGCATTGCAGAACGACGGATTCGTCAAGAAGATCGCCGAGTACATTACCAAGAAGGTAGCGGACAAGCTCGCCGGTATGTGCAAGACCGACAAGGAAGAGTACGATAAGTACTGGGATGACATCAGTCCCTTCATCAAGTTCGGCTGCCTGAAGGATGACAAGTTCTGTGAGAAGATGAATGATTATATCCTCTTCAAGAACCTGGACGGCAAATATCTGACGCTGCCCGAGTGCCTGGAGATCAAGCCTCAGGATGAGGAAGAGAACAAGGAAAATGCCGTGGATGAGAACGGCAATAAGGTAGAAGCCGAAGTCGTAGAGGACAAGGCGGAAACCGAGACTTCTGAAGAGAATGCCGAGGAAGAGAAGAAGGAGAAGATCATCTACTATGTAACGGATGAACAGCAGCAGAGCCAGTACATCAACATGTTCAAGGCTGCCAAGATGGATGCTGTGATCCTGACCCACAATATCGATCAGCCCTTCATCTCCCAGTTGGAGCAGAAGAACGAAGGAATCAAGTTCCAGCGTATCGATGCGGATGTGACCGATGCCCTGAAGTCCAAGACCTCCAAGAAGGCGGAAAAAGAGATGGAAGAGCAGGCAGAGAGCATCAGCAAGCTGATGAAGAAAGCTCTGAAGAACGACAAGATCACCGTCAAGGTAGAGAAGCTGAAGAACAAGAAGATCTCTTCCATGATCACGCTGTCCGAAGAGAGCAGACGTATGCAGGACATGATGAAGATGTACTCCATGCCCGGTATGGATATGGGTGCTTTTGCCGGTGAGGGTGAGACCCTGATCCTGAATGCCAACCATCCTCTGGTACAGTACATCACCGAGCACCAGGATGGCGAGAACGCAGAAATGATCTGCGAGCAGCTCTATGATCTGGCAAAGCTCCAGCACGCACCCCTTGATGCGGATGCCATGACCAAGTTCGTGACAAGAAGCAATGACATTATGATGCTGTTGACGAAATAAATTACGCAGAGGGTCCGTCGAAGGACACGGAAGACAAAACAGGAACTGAGATGAGTGTTTGCGCACACGTCACAGTTCCTGCTTTTTTGTTAAAAAACCATGGTAGTTATTCAGAAATTCATCCAATCATATTTATGATGTCGGGGTCAAAAGCCCCCGACTTTGATGCCTACGGATTGTTCCGTGCTCCGCACTCCCACAATCCTACCCAATATTCGCATATCGTGGGATTATCATCCCACTTTTATGCTCATATCGGGGCGGGTCCCAAGGTCTTTCACCCACTTATGAGCAAGCTCATGTGGGTTTAGACCTTTTGACCCTGGCATCATATTTATATGACTTTGAATAGTTAGTATTTAAGCACATTTTCGCGTAACGGAGCATATGCTGTAAGGAAGATTTGTTGCCTGACCGAACATGCGAGGATGATGTGGTACGGGATAGGCAGAAAGGACGCATGTCCATGGATGTTAAGGATACTACTTATACAGGTACACTCCAGATCAGCGTTGTCTCCGCTCTGGGGATGTCCCCAATCTCCGGTGCTACGGTCACCATTTCTTATACCGGAGATCCGGATTCTCCGATAGAGACACTTACTACTGATGAATCGGGGCAGACCCCGGCGATAACTCTGGAAGCGCCACCGAGAGAACTGTCTTTATCTCCGGAGATTACGGCGCAGCCTTATTCGGAATACAACATTCAGGTGACGGCAGAAGGCTTTGAAACGGTACTGGTCTCCGGCTCTGAGATTCTGGCAGGGGAATATTCCCTGCAGCCGATCCGCATGAATCCTCTGAATGTAACCGGGGAGGAAGAGAAAGTAGTCGTAATACCTGCACATACGCTGTTTGGCGAATACCCTCCCAAGATTCCAGAAGAGGAGATCAAACCCATGAACGAGACCGGGGAGATCGTCTTAAGCCGTGTGGTTATTCCGGAATACGTGATCGTACATGACGGTGTCCCGGAGGATCCCACTGCCCGGAATTACTGGGTGCGCTATAAGGATTATATTAAAAATGTGGCGTCCAGCGAGATCTATTCCACCTGGCCGGAAAGTGCGATCTACGCCAATATTCTGGTCATTCAATCATTTACGTTAAACCGTATATTTACGGAGTGGTACAGAGGACGCGGGTACGATTTTACGATAACTTCTTCTACGGCATATGATCAAAAATGGATCTATGGGAGGAATATCTTTGAGGAGATCGACTATCTGGTAGATTCCATTTTTACCAATTACTTATCCAGACCCGGTGTACGACAGCCCATTTTCACATCCTATTGTGACGGCAACCGGACCACCTGCCGGGGACTGAGCCAGTGGGGATCCAAATCCCTGGCGGACCAGGGGTATTCCGCCATTGATATCATTCATTATTACTATGGTAATGACATGTACATCAATTCCGCGGATATCATATCGGGAGTACCGTCCTCATGGCCGGGGTATGACCTGACCATCGGATCCTCCGGGGAGAAAGTCCGCCAGCTCCAGCAGCAGCTGAACCGCATCGCGAGGAATTATCCGGCGATTCCCACGCTGACTGCCGATGGAGTCTATGGATCAGCCACCGCCGATGCTGTCCGGACCTTCCAGAGGATCTTTAATCTGCCCCAGACCGGCATTGTGGATTACCCTACATGGTTTGAAATCTCGGATATCTATGTGGGCGTTACCCGCATTTCCGAGCCAGATGCGTAGATATACAAAAAATCCGTAGCCCGCATTGGGGCTAAGAACCGCAGACCCGCGCGTGCTTTAGCACGATTCGCTTACGGACGCAGACCGTAGCGGTACATAAGCGAGGAAAGTACCCTCGCTAAGTACCGACGGCTGCTTAGAGTCTGCTTGTCCTTACCCCAACTGCGGGCTACTGGTTTTTTGAAGGCTTCCAGGACGCAGAACGCCCACAGCGGATGGAATGTCATGCCGCGATGTCTGTCGGAGGGTGTTGATATTTTCTTGAAAAGTGTTGAAAGACAGGGGGAAAGCGGACAC
>CAVJMX010000014.1:0-40794 GCA_963650795.1 Bacteroidales bacterium H4 | reverse complement strand
TTGCATACTCGGCAATGGCTTTCAGCATTTCAGAGACAAGGGACAGTACCACATCGAGCATCCGTTCTACCGCAATTATTTCCGGGATTGTTATGCCTGCGGCGATGTGGACTATATCTTCGGACCGAATACCGCATTCTTCGATCACTGTGAGATCCATTCCATCGCCAGAGTCAGTGAGGAGAAGGCGTACATCACCGCCGCCAGCACTCCGCCCGGGCAGGAATTCGGTCTCGTATTTTCCCACTGTCGGATCACCGGCGAGGAACCGGACTCCGTCTATCTGGGACGTCCCTGGCGGGATTGTGCCAAGACAGCATTTATCTGTTGTGAACTGGGTGATCATATCTGCCCCGAAGGCTGGCAGAACTGGGGCAAGATCCGGGCAGAAGTGTTGTCAGATTATATAGAATACGGAAATCACGGTCCCGGAGCCGACTGTTCCGGTCGCAATCCCATGTCGAGATGCCTCGTGAACCCGGAAGCGGAGACATATTTCTCTGCTGCAAATGTCCTAGGTGGAGAGGACGGATGGATTCCTGTGGAATAATGTGTAGTTTTCCATTCGATTTTCTCAGAAAAATGTGCAAAATATGCGTTTATTTTTCAGAAAAATGTGTTATGCTATTGTTATTAACCGGAAAGGATAGCGTATTATATGAAGAGAAACGCAATGCAAGCCCTGATAAACTGGAAAAACGACCCAGAACGTAAGCCTCTGATTCTACGCGGAGCGAGACAGGTGGGGAAGACCTGGCTGATGAAGGAATTTGGACAGACTCACTATGCTAATTATGTTTATTTCAACTTCGATGAAGAAGATGAATTAAAATCTATTTTCCAGATGAATAAAAATCCCCACCGCATCATCGAACTGTTGTCCATGATAAGCGGCGAAAAAATTCAGCCCGGTGAAACACTGATCCTTCTTGATGAAATTCAGGAATGTCCTGAAGCATTAAACACTTTGAAATACTTTAAAGAAAAAGCAAACGAATATCATGTGGTTTCCGCCGGAAGTCTGTTGGGAACCCTTTTAGCCCAGCCGAAATCTTATCCGGTAGGCATGGTGAATCTGCTTGATATTTTTCCGCTGACTTTCGACGAATTTCTTGAAGCTGTGGATCCCGTCCTGTATACCTATTATGGCAGCATTCAAAAAGGACAGCAGATCGAAGAAATTTTTCACACTCGCCTGTCGGAGGCATGCAATTATTATTTTATCATTGGTGGGATGCCGGAGTGTGTTTCCTCCTGGATCAAATACAAGGATCCGGCAAGAATTTCCCGGATACAACGGGAATTAATAGAAATCTACGAAAATGATTTTTCCAAGCATAACGGCAAGATCAACAGCGGTCGTATCCTTTTGGTATTCCGCAGTATTGTTGCACAGCTCGCAAAACCCAATGAGAAATTCATGTATGGTGCCGTCCGTGAAGGAGGAAGAGCGCGTGACTTCGAGGAAGCCATTGAATGGCTGGTTTCCGCCGGAATGCTTAACCGCGTATACAATGTCTCCAAAATGGAGCATCCTCTTTCAGCATTCGACAAGCTGGATCAGTTTAAGCTCTTTGTCTTTGATACCGGGTTGCTTAAGCACATGGCTGGTATTGATAACAGTGCCATTCTGTTAAAATCAAGCTACCAGTTTAAAGGAGCATTAACAGAAAATTATATTTTACAGCAGTTACAGGATCAATTTGAAGTTGCTCCCCGGTACTACTCTGACAAAAACAGCGAGATTGACTTTGTACTTCAAAACGGAACCGATATTATTCCGGTAGAAGCCAAAGGTGGTGAGGATAAGTCGGCTCCCTCTTTTAAGAGATATGTTGCTGAAAAACATCCCTCCACAGCTTTGCGATTCTCCAAACGCGGCTATCGGAAGGATGGCGATATTACCAATCTTCCACTGTATCTTGCCTGCAGGACTAAAGATTTATTATAGCTTATTCAAGCAAAAGACGTGGTCGTCAGTTGACAGCCACGTCTTCTTATTTCTCTATTTATTTGCCTGCAATACGAAAATACCCGAACTGTAATCTCCTCCGTGATTACATAATTGTTCTTCCTTTACTACCATTCCTACGTTCATCAGTTCATCTCCGCCATACAGAGTCTCCCTGTCGGTACCTGTCTCCAGATAATATTGTTTATTTTCATCCAGACCATCCAGATACAATCGGATCCATGGTCCATTGGGCACTCCCTGCCTGCGGAAAAATCCTATCAAAGCAATATTTCGATCCTCAGATACTACCATCCAGGCACTGTCATTGCCCTGAAAAGGATCCAACAGCCGGTAAAAGGTTCCGTTCATAATCAGGCTTCTGTATTTTTGATAAAAATGTATCTGTTCTTTGATGACTTTCTTTTCCTCATCCGTAAGTGCAGATAAGTCCAGTTCATATCCCAGTATTCCGAAGGTTGCCACATTTCCCCGGGTCTCCAGAGGTGTTACCCGTCCCACCTGCTGATTCGGAACCGCTGACACATGTGCTCCCATGGCAGATAGCGGATATACATAGGAGGTACCATACTGTATTTTTACTCTCTCCATGGCATCCGTATCATCGCTGGTCCATGTCTGGGGTGCATAATACAGCATTCCCGGATCAAACCGCGCGCCCCCACTGGAACAGGATTCAAATAAAATATCCGGGTATTTTTTGATCAGACGTTCATACAGACTGTAGACACCTAAAATATATTTGTGGCGTACCTTTCCTTGTTCCTCCGCCGAAGCTGTTGCAGAATAGCAGTCCGTCATGTAACGATTCATGTCCCATTTTACATAACTGATCGGTGCACTTCCCAGAACCCGGTCCATCATGTCAAATATTGCATCTACCACTTCCGGTCTGGAGAAGTCCAAAATATACTGATTCCTGCTGGGCTGCGGGGTTCTGTCCGGCGGGCAGAGAATCCAGTCGGGATGTTCTCTGTACAGGTCAGAATCCTTGTTCACCATCTCCGGCTCAAACCAAAGTCCAAAATGTATTCCCATATCTTCCACTTTGGACGCGATCCCCGGAATTCCCTCCGGCAGCTTTTCTCTATTTTTTACAAACCAGTCACCTAATCCGGTTTTATCATCCTCTCGCCCCCCGAACCAGCCGTCATCCATGACAAACAGTTCCATCCCCAGTTCTTTTCCGGTCTTTGCGATCCGAAGGAGCTTTTCCTCCGTGAATTCTACCCCGGTAGCTTCCCAGTTATTGATCAATACCGGTCGTTCTCTGTCTCTCCATTTTCCGCGCACTAGCCTGGTCCGGTATAATTTATGGAAAGTCTGACTCATTCCGTTCATTCCATGTTCGGAATAAACGATAACTGCTTCCGGGCTCTGAAAAACTTCTCCCTCAGAAAGTTTCCAGGAAAAGCCTTCCGGGTGAATTCCCAGCTGTATTCTGACAGTATTGTTGGTATCGACTTCTACCTGTTCCAAATGATTGCCGCTGTAAATGAGGCTGCAGCCAATCACTTCTCCGGTTCTTTCATTGGTCTGTGGACGTTTTAAGGCGATAAAGGGATTATGCTCCGCACTGCTGATTCCTCTGCAACTGCCTATCCCCTGTATTCCCTGCCGCAGTTTTCCGCTGATAAGACTTCTCTCCCTCGACCAGGCACCGGATAATTGGATCATATCATAATCTGCATCCGGAAGATCAAGGCTTGCACTCAGCACTCTTGTCAATACTATAGGTTCCGTCCCCTTGTTTTCAAAACATACACTTCTGGCAATCACCGGAAAATCTCTGAACATGGTATATTTCAAAACACATTCTGTGCAAATCTGTCTGTCATACAGATGAATCTCCAGACTTTCCGCTTCATCGTCCTGTTCTACATAAGTTGCCGGCAGTCCGGGCAGTTCCTTTTTCCCTGCATAAATTTTATGAGACACATATTCAAAATGTGTGACCAGACTGCCATTTTGCTGTAAAATCTGATATGCCGGCTCTCTGAAATCTCCCGTTCCTCTTCCGGGATACTCCATACGGCTATACTGCTGACTGAAAAAATAGTCATTTTCCTTATTATAAACAGCAAGGGAACGAAGTCTTCCTTCCACCAGATACGAAAAGTCCTCTTTGTGTTGGATTCGCTTACCAAAATAAAGATTTCCCATTTCACCGTTTGGCATCACCTGTAATATGTAGCTGACCTTATCATTATATATATGAAATTCTTTCGTTGTCTCCGAATATATAATAGCCACTACAGTTTTCCTCCCGACGTTGCGATGCCCTCAATAAACTGTTTCTGGAAAATGATATATACTAACATCATGGGCCAGATTGCCAGCACTGCCGCAGCCATCAGTTCCGGATAATTCACTGAGTAGGCGCTGGATATTTTAGCCAGTGCGGAAGACAGTGTTGCAGCATCGGAATCCGAATTGACAATCATAGGCCACATCAAATCTTTGAAAGAAAACAGGGCTGTGAAAATTGCCAGTGCAACCAGTCCTGACTTTGTCAGCGGCAACATAACTTTCCAGAAAGTCTGCCAGATATTACAGCCGTCCAGTCTGGCAGATTCCTCCAGTTCTTTCGGAAGTCCCATGAAAAACTGCCGCAGCAGGAAGGTACCGAACGCGCTGACCAACCCCGGGAATACCAGTGCGAAAATAGTATTTCTGACACCAAGTTTATCCACCATCAAATACTGAGGAACTACGAAAATCTGTACAGGCACCATCATCTGAAACAATACCAGTCCAAACAGGAAATCTCTTCCCGGGAATTTCAATCTTGCAAAAGCATATGCCGCCATCGCGCTGAACAGCACTGCGCAGAACACTCTCGCCGCCATCATGGCAAAGGTATTAAAGTAAAGTCTTAAAAAGTCATTTTGTTTGATGACCGTACTATAATTTTCCCAGCGTAATTCTTTTGGAAAAAATACGAAGGGATTCATGGAAGTTGATTCCGATACCGTCTTCAGGGAAGTCAGAATCATCCATAGGAACGGGAGAATCATAATGCAGGCTCCCAGGATTAAAATAATATGTAAAATAATTGTCGTTGCCGTTCTTTTTGCCTTCATACCTGTTGCCTCCTACATGTAGTTAACCCATTTTTTCTGAAGCTTGGTCTGAATCACCGTAATGATCATGATAATGACAAGCAACAGCATAACAATTGCGGATCCATATCCCTTATTCGAATACTTGAAGGAATTGTTATAAAATAGGTATACTAAGGATACTGTGCTGTCATAAGAAGGACTGGTCACGTCGATCATCATATAGATCACATCAAATACCTGCATCGCAGTAATAATACTTGTAACCAGCACGAAGAACAATGTGGGGGATACCAGCGGCAGCGTGATCTGGAAAAACTGTCTTACACTGCTGGCACCATCTATATTAGAAGCCTCATAATAATCTCGCGGTATCTCCTGCAAGCCTGCCAGCAACAGAACCATGCTATAACCAACCGTGCTCCAGATACCTATGATGGCTACTGAAATCAATGCTACATTCGGATTGTCGATCCAATTCACCGCAGGAAGCCCCAGCTTCGCCAACAGATGATTGATCAGACCATAATGATAATTGTAAAGCCATTTCCATACCATGGTAACCGCCGCAGGAGCAGCTACCATCGGTATGAAGTAAATCGTTCTGTAAATTCCTTTTCCTTTGATCCGACCATTCAATACCACTGCCAGTAAAAGTGCTATAACGATCGTAACCGGAACGACGATGCAGGTATAACCCAGGGTATTGCCAACAGCTCTCCAAACCTGCTCATCCTGAAACATTTTCTTATAATTATCCAAACCTACAAATACATTGCCTTTTCCAAAAGCTCCGCTCTTAAAAAAGCTGAGGTAAAAGGTCTGAAAAATAGGGATAATATTCAACACGATCAGTCCCAGGATCGTAGGAAATACCATAAACCATCCCCAGCACCACTCATTCCATGTTTTTTTAGAAATTCTTTTTCTGTTCCCTTTTTTCATACCTTTTTCCTCTGCATTTCATGATGTCATTTTGTTACTGCTCTTCGATTCTTTAATTCTCTTCCGCAATTGCTGCATTCATCATTTCAGCAACCTTAACGCATGCCTCCGCAGTATCTTCTTTTCCTGCATATGCGTTCTTCAGCAGCTCGTACGCCTTATCCTCCCATACGCTGGTCTGGTTGGAGTAAGGTCTGATCTGCGCATAATCTACCATGTCGATGTAGCACTTAGTATTGAACATCGGATAAGCTGCTGCAAAAGTATCTGCCGTTCCGTTGTAAGCGGAAATCGCAATACCCAGTTCTGCCTGACGTGTCTGACCTTCCTCGCTGCTCAGGTACTCTACCCATTTCCATGCTTCATCGGGATGCTCGCAGGTAACAGCAATCGCATTGCCCAGTCCGTTAAAGATAGAGGACTTTCCGCCTTCATTAGACATCGGAAGTACTGCACAGTCAAAATTCTCGGTCATAAAATCAGAAGCTGCAAATCCGGACAGGTTCCAGGAACCGAATAATCCCATTGCGCACAAACCATTCTGAATTGCTTCTGCTCTTGCCTGATCGTCATAGATTTCAGGAGACAGACCTTCTTTTACATAGCTGAAATATTCCTCAATGCCGGCGATGGTAGCATCTTCATCGTATCCGGACTTTCTGTCTGCGGTAATGATCTCACCGCCGTTCTGATATACAAAGTTGTAATAACCTTCCTGGTTGTGCAGACCTGCGCAGAAACCATACTGGCTGCCATCGTCCTTGGTCAGCTTCTTTGCTGCTTCTTTCAGGTCATCCCATGTCCAGGTATCATCCGGATAGGCAATTCCTGCTTCGTCAAATAAGGTCTTATTATACCAAAGCGCGATGGTATCATAATCCTTGGGGATTGCGTACTGCTTACCGTTGATATTATAAATATCATCCAAACCCTGAGGATAATTAGCCAGATCTACTTTATCGCTTGCTGCAATATAATCTGTCAGATCCAGGAGCTGGTCATTAGAACCGTAATAGTAAATATTATTGGAATGCATCCAGAAGGTGTCCGGCATAGATCCGCCGGTTGCTGCTGCCTCCAGAGCTGTCCAGTAGTCACTCCAGCCATTTACCTGGATGTCAATTTTAATATTCGGATTCTCAGCCTCGAATTCGTCTGCCATCGTTCTGATCAAAGTTGCCTGATTGGAATCCCAGCATGCATAAGAGATAGTAACCACATCCCCGCTTGCTTCTTTGCTTTCTTCCGTCTTCGCTGTAGATGTTGTCTCTGCTCCCGTAGAAGCTGCATCCGCCGTGTTTTCTGCTGCAGATCCGCATCCAGTCAACATTCCGGCGAGTAACATTGCACTCATCATAACACTAATAACTCTCTTCTTCATCTTTCCTCCTGACTGCCTGTTTGCTACAGGCGCTTATCTTGTTGATAAGCATATTAAAGCACAAATTCTTCTGCATTTGAATGTCACATTAATACTTTTAGATGTCAATTTGTGTCCTTCATGTTTACAAAGATATATTTTTATTTTACAATATTTTATGATGCCAGGGTCAAAAGGTCTAAAACCACATGAGCTTGCTCATAAGTGGTTGAAAGACCTTAGGACCCGCCCCGATATGAGCATAAAAGTGGGATGATAATCCCACGATATGCGAATATTGGGTAGGATTGTGGGAGTGCGGAGCACGGAACAATCCGTAGGCATCAAAGTCGGGGGCTTTTGACCCCGACATCATTTTATAAGAGAATAATAGTATTTAAGGAGGATTTGCGAGATGCCGCAACAGAAAACTTACGATGAATGCTATTTTATTAATTATGATTCTTACAGAGATTTATGTCTTTATGAAATCGGAAAGCAGACATGTCCTCCTTCTTATTCCTTCGGTCCCATCATTCGCCATCATTATATTTTTCATTATCTCACTTCCGGTCAGGGGAGATTAAGGCTCGGCGACCGGGAATATACCATCCACGCCCATGAAGGATTTATCATCCCTCCAAATACTCTTGCATACTATGCGGCTGATTCCGAAGACCCCTGGGATTATATCTGGATTCATCTCGATGGTCCGAAGATTCCGGAGTTTTTCCAGGATGCCGGAATCAATGGTGCGCATCCCGTATTTATTCCAAGCTCCTATCCTAATCCATTGGATTCTGTCATGCAGGATCTTTTGTTACACCATGACAGAGAATTATATTGCATTGGGAAAATATACGAATTTTTTGACTGCGTAACTCAGTATTCCCGCCACAAGCAGGAAACGCAGACGGATTTGAAGCTGACTTATATCCGGAAAATTATCGACTTCATCTATGTTAAATACTCAGAGCCAATCCACATGGATGATATTGCGCATATCTGCGGGCTGGATCGCAGCTATATGACAAAAATGTTTAAACACGCCACCGGGCACACTCCGCAGGAATATCTAACCTCCCATCGAATGAAGCAGGCAAAGAAGTTATTAAAAGACAGTGATCTGTCAGTGCAGGATATCGCCTACTCCGTCGGCTATGGTGACACCTTTACTTTTTCCAAGGCTTTCAAACGCTCCACCGGTTATTCTCCCAGTGACTATCGCCAAAAGCTGCCCGATTGATTTTCACGCCTCCCGCAGGATCTGCATAATAGCGTCATAATGCTCCGGATCGTGCGGGAAGGTGCAGTTACTACAATCCTTGATCCGTCTGCCGTTTTTCTCGAAATACCGGGGATTCCCGGGGCAGTGCTCCAGGCGGTACATGGGGCAGTAGCAGAACAGGCAATTGAAATCCGTAAGTCCCTTGTGGCAGGGAAAATATTTGCAGTCTTTATTTTCAAAAAAGCGATAGGAATTTTCCATATTTTATTACACCTCTTCCGCCATGCACATTCCATGGGCAATATTCTGTTCTTGCAGCTGTTCCTCCAGCTGGTTCAGGGCATCATCCTCGTCTTCCGCGAACACCATCGCCTGATAGACTTCCTCCGGTCCTTCCGGCGCCAGCGCCGTCACCTCATACATCTGCATGATCGTTACCTCTTTCTGCTATACCCGCTCGGGTATAAAACCAATCATCTATCTTTATTTTATACCCGAACAGGTATATTTTTGCAAGCGAAAAGCGCCACTCCGGGGAAGAGTGCCGCTTTTCAGGAGAGATTTATGTATTGAATGTTGCTGGCTGATTGTTAACCCTTTACACTACCCATTGCCACGCCCTGGACAATGAACTTGGAAAGGAACAGGTATACCACGATAACGGGGAAGATGGAGAATGCGATGGTCACATACACCTGACCCATATCAAACTTCAGGAAGTCTGCGGAACGCAGCTGAGCGATCAGGATAGGTAATGTCTTCATCTTATCGTTATGCAGGATCAGTGCCGGTGTGAAGTAATTGTTCCAGCTGCTTACGAAAGTGAAGATCGCCTGTACTGCGATGGCGGGCTTCATCAGGGGAAGCACGATGGTATTGAAAGTACGGAACTCACCGGAACCGTCGATTCTGGCTGCCTCTACCAGAGACAGGGGCAATGCACTCTCCATGTACTGCTTCATATAGAAGAAAGTAACCGGAGCAGCGATTGCAGGAATAATCAAAGGAATAAAGTTATCTTCCAGCTTCATGTCAGATACTAACTGCAGGAAACCAAGTGCAGTAACCTGTGTAGGGATCGTCATAACTGCCATGATGAAAGTAAACATAAACTTCTTAATCTTAAAGTCATATACATGAATCGCATAAGCGGTCATGGTGGAGAAGTAGGTGCAGAGCAGTGCGCTGCAGGCTGCAACGAACAGGCTGTTGAACATACCTCTTACAACCGGCAGAGTACCTGCCAGCACTCCCTTCCAGTTCTGGATCAGATAGTGGCTGGGAATCGGGGTAAAACCTCTTGTCAGCTCTCCGTGGGATCTGGTTGCATTTACGAACAGAATATAGAACCAGAACAGACACAGGAAGCTCATAAATACCAACACTATGTATGCAAGAGCTCTTCTGGCATGGATGCCCATACCCTTTTTGGTTTCGTTTGTTTCTACGCTTAACATATCTGCCACCTCCCTATCAATCTTTCTTGTTCGAGAACTTGAATACTACGAGGCTCAGGAGACCTGTGATAACAAACAGGATAACGGAGAGCGCACCGCCCATACCATAGTTCTTACTGTACAGATGCTTGTTCAGGTACATGATCAGGGTCATGGTAGATCTCATAGGATCGCCACTACCGTTGGTCAGGATCTGAGGTACATCGAACATCTGTAAACCACCGATCAGGGAAGTGATCATAACGTAGATCAGGATCGGACGTAACAGAGGAAGCGTGATCTTGAAAAATACCTGAGTGGAGGTTGCGCCGTCCACTTCGGCGGCCTCGAACAGGGAGGTATCAATACCCATCATACCTGCCATCAGGAGGATCGTCGTATTACCGAACCACATCAGGAAGTTCATCAGTGCTACCAGACCTCTGGTACTCCATACATTCGACATGAACTTATAGGGCTCGCTGATCCATCCTAACTGCATCATGATCTCATTGATAGGACCTCCGTCAGAGAACAGGGTGAAGAACAGCATTGCAAATGCGGAAGCCATGATCAGGTTCGGCAGATAGATGACTGTCTTAAAGAATCTCTGTCCTTTTAATCGCAGGCTCGGATCAGAGAACCATGCACCAAGTAACAAGGATACGATGATCTGGGGAACAAATCCCAGGATCCACATGATCAACGTGTTCTTGGTGTAAGTCCAGATATCCGGGTTTGAGAACAGTTTGGCGAAGTTGCCCAATCCTACGAAATTCGGTCCGATCTGTGTCAGTCCGGAACGATAATTCTCAAATAAGCTGTAATAAAATGTTCTGAATAGCGGAACCAGCTGAAATACCAGATAGACTACAATGAAGGGGATCAGGAAGATATAACCCCATTTATTATAGCTTACCACCTTTCCGCGTTTTACCTTTGCCATAAATCATTCCTCCCTTGTGTTGCCATGCTTACCGCATGGATTGTCGTGCCATTTTATTTTTCCGATAAGGCTCGCAGCAGGTCTCTTACTTGCATTTTCTTATTTGTGCTTATAAAAAAGCTTCTGCCAGCCTTCTCTTTTGAGAGAAAAACCGTACCCACCTGACCAACCAGGCAGGTACGGCTCTCAATTACTTATTTTCTAGCCAACTTATCTAATTCAGATTAGTGAGTAAGCTCAGGATACTTCTCTTCTACTGCTTTGTAGAACAGATCCAGTGCGCCGTCCAGATCGGTCTTGCCTTCGAAGTAGTTCTTCATAGCGTTCTGGAACTCTTCGTTACAACCCTGATCGTAAGAGGACAGGTTGCTCAGGTCGATCTTCTCAGCACCTGCGCAGAACATAGCCAGAGGGTTCTGACCGCCCAGGATGTCGTTGGTGTAAGAAGCATCTGCTGCCATCTCTTCCATAGCGGGCTTGTTGTTAACGAAATCGGAATCCTTCTTAACGATGTCGATCATGATGTCCTTATCGGTGGTCATCTTCAGCATGATATCCTTAACAAGGCTTGCATTGTCAGTACCGGTTGCTGCACAGATCCAAGTACCGCCCCAGAAGAAGCCCTGAGGTCCTTCAGTAGCGCCCCATCTGCCGGAGTTAGCTACGGAACCTTCAACATCTGCTGCCATAGAGAAGTTGATCAGCCAAGCCGGTCCAAAGTAGCAGAATACTTTTCCTTCGGGATAGAAGCCCTTGCTCCAGTCATCGGACCACAGCTCGTGAGTACCGGTTTCCTTAGCGTCAACCATCTTCTTGGAATCTTCAACCCACTTCATGATATTGTCATCAACTACGATCTTGCCATCCTGAACCCACTTACCGGATACGTTGTTGGAGTATACACGGTAGGTATCGTTAGCGGAAGAGGTCATGTAGTAACCAGCCTTCTTCATGGTCTCAGCGGTTGCAGTGAAGGTATCCCAGTCAGATACAGCCTTCTGAACTTCTTCAGGATCTTCGGTTCCTAATACTTCTGCTGCGATGTCACGGTTGTAAATCAGAACACCGGGGCAGCCCTGCCAGGAAAGACCCTTTAATACGCCGTTGGAATCAGTTACAACATCTTTGGTGTACTGATACTGGTTAGCCAGATCTGCATCGGTGATGCCCAGATCCTTAACAGCCATGGTGTAATCGGTATCTACATATTTCAGTGCGTAGTCAGCCTCAACCAGGAACAGGTCGATCTTGTCATCATCTGCTGCGTCAGCCTGCTTTAACAGGGTAGCATCCAGATTGTTCTGGTAAGCGTTGTCATCGTTAGGAGTTACGTTCCACTTAACGGTTACATCACCGATCTTACCGGTAGTACCATCTACGGTCTCATATCCGGGATAGTGATCAGCGATACGGCTCTGGAACTCGGTGTTCCAGCAGTAGATGTTCAGGACTTTGCCTTCTTCTGCTGCGGGCTCTGCTGCTGCCTCAGTGGTTGCTGCAGGAGCTTCGCTGGTTGCAGCGGGTGCTGCGTCGGTGGATGCTGCAGGAGCGTCATTGCTGCTGCCACAGCCTACCAGCATGCTTGCTAACATTGTGGTGGTAAGTAAAGCACTAAGTACTTTTTTCTTCATGTTTGTTTCCTCCCATTTTTTGTTGAATGTTTGTTGTAAGTGCTTGTTGCATTTATATTCATATGGTCGCGGTTGCGGCGCTTCCATATAAATGCCTGATTAATTGTCTGTCGGAATCTTGGCTACCGACTTGCCTTCCACGACTTTCCCGGGTACGATGACCTGTTCTATGATGGTGGTCTTGGGTCTCTCAATGAGACTGATCAGCTCTCTGGCTGCCAGGCATCCGATCTGTTCCGTGTCCTGCTGAACTGTGGTAAGTCTCGGATCTAACTGCCTTGTGGCTTGTATGCCATCATAGCCTGCTACCGAGATGTCTTCGGGGATCTGTAATCCTCTCTGTCTGATAGCATTGATGCCTCCGAAGGAAGCGAAATCATCTGGGAAGATGATGCATGTCGGTGGATCCGGCAGATCTAACAATTCGTTGGTCACTCGGTAGGTAGTCGTTGTATCTCTGTAGGCTGCTTCCCTGATGTACTCATCCGGGATCTCCAGTCCCAGGCGTTCCGCCGTCCGGTAGAAGCTGGATAACCGCCCCGAGGTAACCGCTGACATTGCTCCGTGGATATAAGCGATCTTCCGATGACCTCTGCTGTAGATGTACTCTAACAGCTCCTTCATGCCCGTCACATTATCCGACATGATTGCGATACGATTATTAAATAGGTAGTCGATGGTAACCACCGGGATGGAACTCTGTACTAATTCGATGACTTCGGGATCTCCGAAATCGATACAGGCGAGCACCACTCCGTCGAAGCCTCTGTACCTGCTGTGTTCCAGGTAGGACATCCGGTCCGGTCGGTTCTTGCAACTGTTAATAAATGTTATGTCGTAACCGCTCTTCTCTGCTGTCCTCTTGAAACTGTCCAGTACACTGGAAAAGTAATCGTGGGTAAGACCGCTTCTTGCTTCGTCTGCGAAGAGGACTCCGATTCCGTAGGTCCGGTTCGTCTTCAAAGCTCTTGCGGAAAGGTTCGGGGAATATCCCATTTCCTTTGCTACCCGTCTGATGTTTGCTTTTGTTTCTTCTCCAATGTCCTTGTGGTCGTTCAGTGCCTTACTGACTGTTGCAACGGAGACGCCACAAATCTTGGAAATGTCTTTCAATGATGCCATGCCGTTCTCCTGTTCCACGTCTTTGTCATTCCGTCCGACCTGTTTTGTAACTTAATCGTTTTCGTAGTTTTAATATATACCACCTTTGAGCATTTTGCAATACTTTTTTGCAGTTTTTTTCCAAAAAGTATCCACTTTGTCTATAATTAACAATTTCAGTTGGGCAGTTTTGTACATTTGGCTTGTACTGCGATAGAGTTTCTTCTATATAATGGCAAAGTGTGCGATAACGTTTGATGTGATTTTGTTTCGTAAATTCGTTTTTTCGCAAAACGATTCCTTTTGTATCTTCTGCCCATGTTTTCCCAGTGTTTTTGTATACATTGCGCATTTTACGGGCTTTTTCAAGATTCGTATTGCATTTTCAGCGCCGCTTCTGTATAATACAAATCAGAAATTCGGAGTACTTAATCGTTTACTTAACATTAAGCACTCCGCAACGAAAAAGCAAACACTCAACATACACCAACATGAAAGAAGGAGATTTTCTTATGAAGTATGGTCATTTTGATGATGTGCATCAGGAATATGTCATCGCCACTCCCAAGACTCCGCTTCCCTGGATCAACTACCTGGGCTGCAACGAGTTTTTCAGTCTGATATCCAACACTTGCGGCGGATATACCTTCTATAAGGATGCAAAGCTGCTGCGTCTGACCCGTTACCGTTACAACAACGTACCGGCGGACAACAACGGCAAATATCTGTATATTAAGGATGGAGATACCGTATGGAACCCCGGCTGGCAGCCTACGAAGACCGAGCTGGACTCTTACGAGTGCCGTCACGGTATCGGTTACAGCCGTTTCACCTCTTCCAAAAACGGTGTCAAGGCTTCCGTGCTCTCCTTCGTTCCTCTGAATGATAACTGTGAGATCTCCCAGCTGACACTGACCAACGGAAGCTCCGAAGACAAGAAGCTGTCCGTATTCTCTTATGTAGAATGGTGTCTGTGGAACGCTGACGATGATATGAAGAACTTCCAGCGTAACTTAAGTACCGGTGAGGTGGAGGTACAGGATTCCACCATTTATCACAAGACCGAGTACCGTGAGCGCCGTAATCATTACGCCATCTATTCCGTAAATACGAAGATCGACGGTTTCGATACCAGCAGAGATGCTTTCCTGGGCGCTTACAGAGGTGCGGATTCTCCCGAAGCTGTAGAAAACGACAAGTGCACGAATTCCATGGCAAGCGGCTGGTCACCCATTGCTTCCCATCAGATCAATGTAGATCTGGCAGCCGGCGAGACCAAGACTTTCATCTTCGTACTGGGATACATTGAGAACCCTGAGGAAGAAAAATGGGAATCCTACGGCATCATTAACAAGACCCGTGCAAAAGAGATGCTGGCAAAATATCAGACCGACGCACAGGTAGAGGAAGCTTTCGCAGCACTGCAGGCTTACTGGAAGGAGCTGCTTGCCCGCTACACCGTAGATTCCGCTGATGAAAAGGTGAACCGTATGGTCAACACCTGGAACCAGTATCAGTGTATGGTAACCTTCAACATGTCCCGTTCCGCTTCTTATTATGAGTCCGGAATCGGTCGTGGTATGGGCTTCCGTGATTCCTGCCAGGATCTGCTCGGTTTCGTACATCTGATCCCGGATCGTGCAAGAGAGCGTATCATTGATATCGCTTCCACTCAGTTCCAGGACGGCAGCGCTTACCATCAGTACCAGCCTCTGACCAAGAAGGGTAACTCTGATATCGGCAGCGGCTTCAACGATGATCCTCTGTGGCTCATTGCAGGTACCAGCGCTTATGTAAGAGAGACCGGTGATACTTCCATCCTGACCCAGATGGTTCCTTTCGACAACGATATGAGCGTAGCTGCTCCTCTGATGGATCACTTAAAGCGCTCCTTAGACTATATCATCAACCACAAAGGTCCTCACAATCTGCCTCTGATCGGTCGTGCCGACTGGAATGACTGTCTGAATCTGAACTGCTTCTCCGCTCATCCCGGAGAATCCTTCCAGACCTTCGGTCCCAGTGAAGGTCCCGTGGCAGAATCCGTATTCATTGCCGGTATGTTCGTAAAATACGGCGAAGAATATGCACAGCTGTGTGAGCTGATGGGTGATGCCGACGAAGCTGCCCGTGCACGTAAGGAAGTACAGGCAATGTACGATGCGATCCTGAAGGATGGCTGGGACGGCGACTGGTTCGTTCGTGCTTACGATGCTTACAGCCACAAGGTAGGTTCCAAGGAATGCCGCGAAGGTCAGATCTACATCGAGCCTCAGGGCTTCTGTGTACTCGCCGGTGTCGGTGTGAAGGAAGGACTTGCCGAGAAGGCATTGAATTCCGTAAAAGAGAGACTGGATACCAAGTATGGTGTCATGATCTTACAACCTGCATACACGGAGTATCACCTCGAACTTGGTGAAGTATCCTCTTATCCCCCCGGATATAAGGAGAATGCCGGTATCTTCTGCCACAACAATCCCTGGGTATCCATCGCAGAGACCGTTCTGGGAAGAGGTGACAGAGCTTTCGAGATCTATCGTAAGACCTGTCCCGCATACATCGAAGATATCAGCGAGATCCATCGTACCGAGCCTTACGTATACTCCCAGATGGTAGCCGGTAAGGATGCAAAATTCCACGGTGAGGCAAAGAACAGCTGGCTGACCGGTACCGCTGCATGGACTTTCGTAAATATCTCCCAGTACATACTGGGTGTATATCCTACCCATCAGGGATTATCCGTAGATCCTTGTATCCCTAAGGGCTTCGGCGATTTCACCATCACCCGTAAGTTCCGTGAGGGCACCTATCACATTCAGGTGAAGAACCCTCAGAATGTGGAAAAGGGCGTCGTATCCATGACCGTAGACGGCAAGGCTGTAGACGGACACATCATTCCTTACGAAAAAGGCAAGGAAGAGTACAACGTAGTTATTACAATGGGCTAATCCAATTCAAAACGATTTCTATCCTCCTTAAAGGACCCCGAGCAATATGCCCGGGGTCCTTTTATCGATTGGTCTATTGTAACCGGAATTTCGCTACCACTCCGTTCAAATCCGCTGCAGAGCTACTGTGTACAACGAGATTAAGAGAGGTACGTTTATTGCAAGGGGCAAACTGTGGCAGGATGAAAGACGCTATGGTTATGATGTGGGGCAGCGGATCCACAAGGAAAATATGAGCCGTAGAGGACGGAAGCGGAAATTATCTGTAGATGATTCGTTTTTGTCTGATGTGGCTTCTTTAATCCTGGATAAAAAATACAGCCCGGAAGCTGCATTGTATACGCTCTCTGATCACTATTTTGCAGCAGTCATTCCATTTTCTCCGTTCCGTAAGGTGCAAATAGCAGCTATAAAAATATTGAAAAAGGTGCAAAAAACTTTTAATATTGCTTGTAAAAAGGTGCAAATTAGATATAATATATATCAATACAGGAGGTACACTTATGGAACGAATTGCCTTGCAGCAGTTGATAGACTGGAATAACAGCAAACGTAGAAAGCCTTTAATCGTCTGGGGCGCAAGGCAGGTAGGGAAAACCTATCTGGTACAGGAACTTTTTGCCAAAAAATATTATAAAAATAATTATATTTATATTGATTGCAAAAAAGAAGACGACATTCGGGAATTCTGTTCCAACACAGCCAGCGCAGAAAAAATCATAGAATATATTTCTCTGCGCACTGGAAAAGTAATTAACGAAAAAACGCTGTTGATCTTTGATGAAGTCCAGGAATGCCCTAATATCATTTCTTCCCTGAAATATTTCTGCCAGGATTTTAGGGAAATCCCTGTCATTGCAACCGGATCCATGGTTCGCATTAAATTGCAGAGAGAGACCCACAAAAGAGGGAGCCGGGATAATGACAAGTTCCTTTTTCCTGTTGGAAAAATCAATCAAATAACTGTATACCCCATGACTTTCGACGAGTTTCTGATGAATAGCAACGAAATTCTATACAACGCAGTGAAAAAAGCTTATGAAAGTAAACAGCCTTTAGATCCTCAGATACATGAGCTCGCAATGGAACAAGTCTATAAATATCTGCTTGTGGGTGGAATGCCGGAGGCGGTAGATGTTTATATCGACGAAAATAATCTTGTCGAAGCAAGGGAAATCCTAAAAGTTTTATATGATAATTATCTTTCTGACATGGAACTGTATCAGGCAAGTCAGGAATCCGTATTGCGTTCCCGCAGCCTATTTCAGAACATTTACAGAGAATTAAATAAAGAATCTAAGAATTTTTCTCCCGGACTGATCGAAGAGAAAAGCAAAACAAGAGATTTTGCCACTTCTATTCAGTGGCTTACACTATCTCACATTGTCAACCAGTCGTTTCAGCTGAAAGAGCATATTACTATGCCTCTTATTCCGGATAATGAGAGTAATTTCCGACTGTTTTTGGGTGACATTGGCATGTTTTCCTACCAAAGCGGTATTAATGCAGCTTCCTTTATATCAAACGAAAGAGAAAATACACTGTCCGGCATATTCTTTGAAAACTTTGTTGCCAACGAATTAATTGCGAAGGGGCACCCGTTGTTTTATTGGCGCGGCAGAGTATCTTCCGAGCTGGAGTTTATCATCGAATCAGATAATAAGCTCTACCCCATCGATGTAAAAAAAGGCAAAGGAACGCTTAACTCTCTTGAAAAATTTGCAAGTCACAATAAATTTGAATATGCCATTAAGGTTTCCAAAAATAATTACGGCTACAATTCAGAACAAAAGCTGCTCACTCTGCCTTTTTATTTCATCCCCTTTGCAGCAAAAGATCTCGCCGAAGGGACGATGTCGATATAATATTTTATTGTCTTGCGGCTTCCTTCCGGGATTCGATCACATGCCGGATCGCAGCCACCGGATGGACAAAAAGCATTCTCGGTCCGGAGAAGCGCATAACGATGCGGATGCGTTCCCGCATGTCGGGCTTGTAGCAGTGGACCTTGCAGTTGGAACAGAAGGTCTTGGTCTCCATGAAGGGGCATTTATCGCTGCGCATACGGGCGTACTCTTCCAGTTCGGCGCATTCCGGGCAGAAGTCCGTTTTCTTAAGCCCGGAAGATTTGCGCAAAAGTTTATGTTGTTTCTGACAATAGAGCAGGATCATGTCGGAGACCATAGCTTTCTCTCGCTCCCGCTTGTCCTGTATCTGTTCTGTTTTCATCAACTCATCCTTCCATTTTCTACGGAATAGGTCCTGTCCGCGATCCGCATGGTGGATTCTCGGTGGGATACGAGGACTACGGTCTTGTCCTCTTTCTCCTCCCGCAGTGATTTCAGAATCACCGCTTCATTCAGACTGTCCAGATTGCTGGTAGGCTCATCCAAAAGCATTAACGGTGCATCATGCAGGAAAGCTCTCGCCAGACCGATCCGCTGTCTCTCGCCACCGGACAGTGTGTCGCCCAGTTCTCCGACAGATGTGTCATATCCATGGGGCAATGTCATAATAAAATCATGCACTGACGCCTTCTTGCAGGCGGCAATCAGTTCTTCCTCTGTGGCATCCAGTTTTGCTATTTTAAGATTATTACGGATGCTGTCGTGGAACAGGTGAGTCTCCTGGGTCACAAAGCTTTCCATCTCCCGGAGGTTCGTCGTATTAATCTCCTCCACGGAAGTATCGGACAGCTTCACCTCGCCCTGCTGTACCGTCCAGAACCGCATCAGCAGCTTTAATAACGTAGATTTTCCGCTGCCGCTTCTGCCGGTGATACCGATGACGGAATGCTCCGGGATCTCCACCGACACATCTGTCAGGATATTTTCATTACCACTATTTTCATTGTCATAAGAAAAAGTCACATGTTCTGCCGCAGCTCCACCAAAAGCAATCTCTTGCTGTCCGGTGATCTCTTCCACCGCCGGTGTTTCCTCTAAAATATCCAATACACGATTGCCCGCAGCAAAGGTATTCTGCAACGTGCTGCCCAGTGCCGCCAGTGCCACGCAGGGTCCGAAGGAACTCATCAGGGCGATGGTCGGAATCAGTACCCCTTCATATCCCACTGCCCCGTTTCGGTACAGAACAACAGAAGCACACAGCATCGCCAGGTCAAACAGCAGGATCACGGTGTTGGTGATCGCCGTATTTCTGCCGGAGATGGCTTTCATCTTCTCCTCGTCGGCACTTAAGCCATCTGTCTTCGCCATCATGCCGTCCAGTCTCGCCTGTCCCTGACCGTACTGGATGGTCTCCGTCAGTCCCCGCAGGCTGTCCAGTACATAACCGGACAGTTCTCCCGAGCCGTTTCGGAAACGGATGCCGTAGTCTCCGCTGGCTTTGGAGATGGCAAGCGGTACCAACACGCCCACCGTCACATACGCAGCAAGCGCCAACAGTCCCAATAACGGATGGAAGCTTCCGATGAATCCACACAAGATCAGCGTAAACAGGAATGCAATGGCTGCCGGGGAGATCGTATGGGCATAAAATACTTCCAGCAGTTCGATATCGGAAGTGATCACCGCAATCAGATCTCCCTTGCCTCTGCCCTCCAGTTTCGCCGGACACAGTCTGCGCAGTGCCCGGAATACTTTGTCACGGATCAGTGCCAACAGTTTAAAAGCTATAAAGTGGTTGCAGGACTGCTCGCCGTAGCGGAGCCCCGCCCGCAAAAGTGCCAGCAGAGGCACCGTGATAAACACCTGCATCGGCGTGATCTTATCCTGCGCCCCCAGTACCGACAGCACCGCATACCCGCCTAAGATCGTAATAAAGGCGGCGCACAGATGCCCCAGAAGTCCTGCAAATATTGCAAGACACATATATCCGGACAGTGGTTTCACCAGTCCGATCAATTTCGCCATGACGCGGAAGCCGTTGCGTTTTTTGATCGTCTTTGCTTCTGTCATGCCTGTGCACCTCCTTTTCCGTAATTCTCCAGACTCTGCTGGGCATTCCACAGTCTCGCATAAGTCCCGTTCTGCGCAAGCAGCTCATCCTGGGTTCCCTGCTCCGTCACATTTCCGGCATCCATGACATAGATCCGGTCCGCTTCCACCACATTTGCCAGGCGGTGGGAGATCAGCACGATGGTCTTCTCTCCGGTAGCTGCCAGTTCCCGGATCAGCGCCATAATGTCATTCTCACTCTCCACATCAATATTGGAAGTCGCTTCATCAAAAATATAGACCGGGCTGTCATGCAAAAGTGCTCTCGCCAGTGCCAGCCGCTGACACTGCCCACCGGAGAAATTGCTGCCCTTCTCCTGCACCGGTGTCTCAAGCCCCTGCTCGCTTCGCAGGAAATCCGCCAGACGTACCTTTTCCAGTACCTGCCACAGTTCCTCGTCGGAAGCCTCCGGACGTCCCATCCGCAGATTGTCGCCGACGGTTCCCCGGAACAGATAGCTCTGATGGCTGACATAAGTGACATTCTGCATCAGGCTTTTCTCAGAGATCCGGTGATAATCCACCGTCCCCACCCGGACCGTGCCGGAATATCCACCGTTTCTGCCCATGAGGATACCGGATATGGTGGATTTACCGCAGCCGCTCTCGCCCACGATGGCAGTAAACTGCCCTCTGCGCAACACCAGATCCACGCCGTGGAGAATCTCACGATCTGCTTCATAAGCAAAATGTACCTGCTCCAAACAGATATCCCCCGTGTCCGGGAACTCTGCGCCGGCGATACCGTCTCCTTCCCGCTCCGGCAGATCCAACAGCCGGAAGATCTTCTCACTTGCAGCCATACCATTCATGGCAATGTGGAAAAAAGAGCCCAGCTGCCGCATAGGAATGAAAAAGTCCGCCGCCAGCAGAATGATCAGCAGGCATCCCGCCAGGTTCACTTTGCCCGCCTGCATCTGGCTGACGGAGAGGATGATTCCCAGTGCCGCACCACCGTAAGCGATGAAATCCATGATAGTAATGGAGTTTAACTGCATGGTCAGCACTTTCATGGTGATCTTTCGGAACTTCTCCGATTCTGCATTCATTTCTTCGTTTTTATAGGCATCGGACTGATAGATTTTTAATGTAGTCAGTCCCTGCAGATTTTCCAGGAACGTATCTCCCAGTGCCGTGTACTGCCCCCAGTATTTGGACAGCAGCTTTTTCGCCCAGGTCTGCACCGCCGCGATCGCCACAGGGATCAGGGGTACACAGATCAGAAGCACCACCGCCGAGGGCACATTGATAACGCACAGATAAAGAAACAGAGTTAACGGTGCCAGCATGGCATAGAAAAACTGGGGCAGATACGCGCCAAAGTAAGTCTCCAGCTGGTCCACGCCTTCCACCGCCACCTGTACCACTTCGGAGGTGCCCGTCTGTTCCTGATAAGAAGCACCTAAACGCAGAAGCTTCTCATAGATCAGTCTGCGCAACGTCTTTTTGACCTCTTTGGAAGAGAGATAACTCATTTTCGATGCCCCGATGGCGCAGCCGAAGCGCACAAGCATTGCCACCAGCATCGCTGTCACTGCTCCGAAGAACACGGTGCCCGTCTCCCTGTAGATATACAGAGCTGACAGCAGTGTCGTAATCGACGTCATCATCACAATATTCGCCACCAGAGACAGCCACTGCAGTGCCACATTTCCCACAATGTACTTTCGGCTCTCCGGCACAATACCGATCAGTCTTTTGTTGATCATCATAGAATTGTTCCATCCTTTTTGTATTAAAAATAACCGTGCCATAGTTAGTAGTTTCTAACTATCAACACGGTCATTTTATCGAAAATGGTTCTCAATGTCAAATGGTATTATTTTCTCATTTTTTCTGAAGCAGCTTTCGGTACGTCGCATCCATTCCCAGTGCTCCCAAAGGCGCCGTGATCAGAATTGCCAGCACTGCCACAGACAGAACAATCTTACCGCAGGGCAGCCCCATCGCCAGAGGCACAGAGCCGATGGCAGCCTGCACTGTGGCTTTCGGCAGATAGGCAATCATGCAGAACAAGCGCTCTTTCTTATTCAGGTTCGTTCCCAGCAGACACAATGCCACGCCGATGGAGCGGAACACCAGTGCCAGCAGGATCATTCCCACTGCTGCCAGCCCGGCTTCCATGGTATAACGGATGTCCACCGCTGCCCCCACCAGTACGAACAGCACTACCTCTGCCGCCAGCCAAAGCTTGCCGAATTTTGCCGACAGCCTGCCGGTTACCTCCTTCGGAGCGCGGATTTTCAGTGCGCATGCCATGCTCACCACCGCTAACAGCCCGGAGAACGCCACGGTTCCCTTTAACAACGTTTCCAACGCCATTAATAAAAAGGATAAGCCCATGATGATAATGACTTTCATGCTGTTGCGCACATAACTTCCCTTCCGGTACAACAGCTCAAAAAACTGTCCCAGCAGCCAACCCACCAGCGCGCCGAACAATACGCCGGTCAGGATTGATACAGGAATATTTACAAAGTCCAGAGCATTGACATGTCCGCCCTGCGCCATCCCGGCAAAAGTGGAAAACAGCACTATGACATAGATGTCATCGCAGGAAGCTCCCGCCAGAATCATCTGCGGAATACTTTTCTCCGTGCCGTAGCCGTTCTCCATGAGGTGTACCATCCGAGGTACCACCACAGCAGGCGACACTGCTGCCAGCACCGCTCCCATGACTGCCGCATCCACGCGGCTGATGTTCAGGATCATGGGCGCAAATATTACAAAAGCCAGCAATTCACAGGTGGCAGGAACACAGGATAACATGACTGCGGAGCGTCCCACCTTTTTCAGATCCTTCAGATCCAGGGATAACCCCGCCTTAAGGAGTATGATGATCAGTGCGATCTGCCGCAGTTCCGATGAGATATTCAGAATCGAAGCATCCAGCAGATTCAGCACGTAAGATCCTAAGAGAATACCCGTGAACAGCATGCCGATGATGCGTGGCAGGTGGATCTTTTGGCAGACTGCCGCCATAAGTAACCCAAGTAAAAAAATCAGTCCCAGTGATGTAAGCATAAAATTTCCTCCGTTTTCTTGCAGCAGGACGTTTGGATTCCAACAAAAAAGGCTGGTGTCCCCTGCATATTCTGCAGAAGTCATCAGCCAAATAAATTACTATTCCGGCGGTTCGAAGCTTACGCTTCCGGGAGAACCTCATTCCCGATATTCCTAATTATATACTAAAAAATATCTGTCGTCAACGCATCTCCAAAATCCTCCGCCGGGACTTCAAAATCAATAATTCCCACTGCGTAAGGCTGCAGTACATACTGCCCGGATTCAAAGACGAATCCATCCTCTGTGATGCCGAAAGTCGGCGTTGCCATGCCATTGCCGGTGCCCCCGATCTCCGCTCCGTAGATTTCCTGATAGATCGTGTCCAGGTCTTCCGTGCCATCCAGGACTACCACTTTAATGCTCTTCTCATACTCCGTAAAGAGGCAGTCGTCTTCTGCCTGTCTTTCGGCAGCTTTTTGCGTTACGAGTTCCAGTGCCTTGTCACGGAATCCGCTTCCCAGGCTGTCAAAGGTAACTTTTTCTCCGGTCTGCGTATAATAATTCCTGTAATCCTGTATGTACCAGCCATGTGCTCCCTGGTCATAGCCCTCATTGCCCCATACCACGCTGATCACCTTATCATCCGCACGGATCACACGAAAAGTAAGATCCTGATAGCTTGCCATTCCACTCATTTCTCCGGCATACACGGTACCGAATTCACTGTTTTTCACACTCTCTAAAAACATTTCCACATAATCGTTCAAATCCTTTTGAATTATGCTCTGGGCTTCTTCATTGCCTTCTATTGTAATCGTCGGCATTTGATAGGTATAGGTGTAGTTTTTCTCCGTGTCCTCGGGCTCACTGCTGCCCTGAAACTCCTCTGTGGTGATCTCTACCTTGCCGTTTGTCGCAGCCTCGGTCTGTGTCTCCTGCTGCGCTGTGGTCTCCGTTCCCGCGGTCTCCTGTGTGCTTTCCTGCATGCTCTCTATCGGGCTGCCGGTCACCTCAGGGATCGACGACGCTTCCCGGTCGCCACATGCGGTGCAGACAAGAAGCAGTCCTGTAAGTACAGTTGCCAATAATTTCTTTTTCATAATTATCTACCTCCCAATGTTAATATACACAGCCATTGCATCATAACTGCATCATTTCCCGTTATTTATCGCATTTTAACACAAAATATTAAAAAAGCAAATTTCGGGAATACTAGAAAAAAAAACAAATTTTACAGGAGACCAGCCATATGAAACTATTATTCTATGATACGAAAAGCTACGATAAAGAATCCTTTGAAGCTGCCCGTCAAAAATATCCAAACATTCAGATTGAATACATCCGTCCGGATCTGGATCCCCGCACCGCCGCCCTGGCAGACGGTTTCGATGCGGTGTGCGCTTTCGTCAGTTCCAACGTGGGTGAGTCCACGCTTAAAATTCTCCACGAAAAAGGTGTCCGTCTGGTATTGCTTCGTTGTGCCGGATATAATAATGTAGATATGGAAAAGGCAGCTGCCTATGACATATGTGTCATGCGTGTCCCCGGCTATTCTCCGGAAGCCGTCGCAGAACACGCCATGGCGCTGGCACTGGCATGTAACCGCCGCTTATACAAGGCATATAATAAAGTCCGGGAGAATGATTTCAGCCTTGCCGGGCTTATGGGATTTAACTTTTATGGAAAAATCGCCGGTATCATCGGCACCGGTAAAATCGGCGCCGCCATGTGCCGGATCTGTAACGGTTTTGGCATGAAAGTCATCGCCTATGATGTCTATGAGAATCCCGCCCTGAAAGATTTCGTCACCTACGTAACCTTGGATGAACTGCTGGCAAAAAGTGATCTGATCTCCCTCCACTGCCCGCTGATGGATTCCACCTATCACATGATCCAGTTAGATACCATCAAGAAAATGAAAGACGGTGTCATCCTGGTCAACACCTCCCGGGGTGCTCTGGTCAAGACCCAGGACCTCATCGAGGGAATCCGTCTGCACAAATTCGCCGGTGTCGGGCTGGATGTCTATGAGGAAGAGACAAAAAATGTCTTCGAGGACCGTTCTGATGAGATTCTGGAACACTCCACCACCGCAAGACTCCTGTCTTTCCCCAATGTCATGATCACTTCCCACCAGGGATTTTTCACCAAAGAAGCTCTGGAAGCCATCGCGGAGACCACTCTGCAGAATGCCCTGGATTTTGTAGCCGGAAAAAGCAATCCCAACCAGGTGAAATAATTTTCTGTAACCAAAAACGGATGACCCTCCCAAGTCATCCGTTTTTCTCGTTTTACAGTTTCCCGTCTTATACTTTCTCTCTTACTTTTTATTTAGTCGTTTTCTTTTCTGCCGACGAAGAACCACAGTCCGGCTGCCGCTACGCATCCGATTCCTGCGATTGCCGCTACGATCCACCAGGAGAATCCTCTTGTCTCGGGAATTGCCACCGTGGGAACCTCTTCCTTTTCTATAGGAATCGGATCCTGCTTCGGCTCTTCCTTCACCTCATCACCCAGTGCAGTCTTGTCCTCTGTGATCTGTGTTGTGATCTGTGTTGTGATCTGTGTTGTATTCTCCGGTGCAGTCACAGTGGTATCTGCCTTGCTTCCTGCATTCTGTGCCACCTTGGTGCTGCCTGCAGGCTGTGCGGTCGTTCCCTGCGCTGCCTGTACCGGTTCTGCCACAGTGTTTCCACTGTTGTTGTCACTGTCGCTGCTGTCGGAACTGCTGCCGGAGGAAGCATCCGTCTTGCCACTCTGTCCGCCGGAGGGCTTCTGCTCCTTATTCGGTGTAATCGTTGCAGATGACTGTCCGGTTACTACCGCGCCGATTCCCTCGGGTACTACATCTGTCAGTTCCAGGAAGCCATTCATATTCAGGGTACCGTCTGCATTTCTGGTAATGCCGCCATGCAGGGCTGCCTCCATATTCAGGCTGACGAACCAGGTGTCATCTACTTCTTTTCCTTCACTGTTTACAGACTTGCTGCCATTGAAGTAATAGTTGGACGCATTGTTTACATCGCTGTCCTTCTGTGTTCCCTTCGGTTTGTACTGCTCTGCCACCTTGTTGGAAGTCTTGTAGGACAGAATTCCTTCTGCATAGAATGCAGTATTTACAGCAGTATTGGTATAGAATGCCACATTGTAGCTTTCATTATTATAGGAAATGCTATTGTATACCTTGATGTCGGGACAGCTGTTACTGTCAATTCCCTTTGCCTTGTTGGCAAAAGCGATGGAGTTCTTCAGTACATGGGAACCCGGCATGCTGTCGCCGCCCATCTTGAAGCCGTTACCGTTGCCGGCGTCGATCTCCTTACCTTCCGCATCCAGTACATAACCGTTCTTGAATGCCAGGCAGTTCTGAATCGTTACCACGCCGATGGATCCGGTCTGTACCTTTGCAAACAGATCCCAGCCGTCATCCGCATTGTATGCTGCGATACAGCCGTCAAATACGTTACCCTCGCCGACAGTCAGTTTCGCTGCGAATCCGTCGGCATCCTCATATCCCTTATCTGCGTTCAGGTAAGAACTGCAGTTTAAGATCAGGTTATCAGAAGGCCACTGGTCGAATTTGTCGGTACCAAGATATCTGCTGATCTGGATACCTGTATTACCGTTGCGGTATGCCTGAATCCGATCCAGCGTGTTATGATTACCGGATACCTGAATACCCTTCTGTGCATCTGCGGAACGGGTCACATCGAATCCCTGGAAATACCAGTAGTCACCTGCCAGTACCATACCTGCGCAGTTGCCGCCGAAGTCGAATACCGGTCTGGTAGCTGCATCCGGATCTGCGATCATGTAGATCAGAGCATCCGCTGTAC
Organism: Bacteroidales bacterium H4; assembly: GCA_963650795.1. GTDB lineage: Bacteria > Bacillota > Clostridia > Lachnospirales > Lachnospiraceae > Acetatifactor. The sequence continues at coordinate 13,364 of CAVJMX010000014.1, read as the reverse complement.
CGTTGATACCACGCTCTACCTTAACGGTACGGGTCAGATGGTAGGTACCTTCCTTCAGGATGATCTTCTGTCCGGGTGCCGCGGTCTTCACTGCTGTATAGATATCTACAGGAGCTTCTTTGGTACCTGCGGCAGTTGCTTTTCCGTCAGGGCTTACGTAGATATTATTGTTCTGTGCTGTCTTATACTCTACCACATACTGGAAGTTCACAGTATCGTAGGAAGTCATTTCCATGTATTCACCGGGACGATAGTCCTTGTCCGGTACGAAGGTTACATCAAATACATTTCTTCCTGCATTCAGTGTTACTGCAATATGCTCCTTGCTTAATGCTGTAAAGTCTTTGTTTACGATCTCATTGCCTTTGGCATCGGTGATTACCAGTCTGCCGTCCGCGTTGCCGTAATATACCAGATCATAATCTGCACTGTTGGCAAAAGATGCGGATTCAATGCTGTTGATCGGGTATACGTACTCGATTTCTCTCTCCTCGGCAGGAGCATCCAGATCCGGATGAATGGTGGTAAAGTCCACATCCGTTACAGTGATTCTTGCATTTCTGGAAGCGAAGAATCCTACGTAAATGCTATCGGGATCGATCTGTGTCAGTTCGGTTCTCTCAATATCGTAGAACAGCTTTTCGCTGATCACGTTATCATTCTGATCCAGGTATCTCAAGATATATCCGGTATTGTTTCTCTGAATCTGCAGACGGAATTCAGTGAGCAGGTTCTCCAGGCATCCGGTAGGCTCTGCACCCTTATAATTACCTACAACATTGTAAACACCTGCGCCCTGTACAGCTGCACTTGTCTCCAGGGTATAAGATACAGAATTGAATCCCGCAGGAGTTCCTACCAGTTTTCCGGACTTGATGTCTGCCACATCCTGTGCGGTAACACCGGTTCTCGCAATGGTTCCCAGACCCAGTTTCATGGAGATCTTGCTGGCGGAAGTATCCGTGGTCACAGCTTCTCCATCCCAGTAATATTCCATCTTGGTCGCAATGTTCTGGAAGCTGTTGTTCCAGAATGCGGTGCCGTCACCGTTGGGACCTACGGCATCTGCCACCATCAGTCCGAAGCCTTCCTGACCGTTGGAAAGTGTCCAGTTGTCTACTTTTACAGTGGCTGTCAGGGTAAAGTTCTCAGTCTCCGGATCGATTTCGGTATAGTAGAAAGTCAGTCCGTCGGTAGATCCCGGAACGATCTTACCTTTGTTGCCTTCACTGTATACCGTTACCTGTCCGTCATTAATATTGCCGATTACACCATTATTCTTGGAGTCAATACTGGATCCGTAAGAGGATACGCTCCAGACTCTCTGTACCTCATCCACTACTGTCACCTCTATGGTACCTTTTTCGGAGATATCCTCTCCTCTGACTGCTGCTACGGATATGGTATAAGTCTTGCCCACGGTAAGACCGTTTACGGTTGCAGCGGTTGTGGTACTCTCTGTTTTGCTGTCCGTTCCTTCTACTGTCACTACGTATTTTTCAGCTTCTTTTACTTCGCTCCATTCCAGTGCCACAGCGCCTTTTCCTACGTTCGTAGCGCTGGAGATCTTCGGTGCGGTCAGGGGAAGCACAAACTCTGCGTTCACGCTGTTGCCAGCCTTGTCCGCTTCTCCATCACGAATCGCTTTTACTGTGAAAGTATAAGTTCCGGATGCCGCCGGAGTAAAGCTTACTTCTGCCTCATTGCCCTCCTTGGAGGATTTTGCTGTACCGATGACATTTCCTTCGGCATCACTCATGGTCACTTCGATCTTGTCCGCACCGTCGTAACCGATGTTGGTCTTTACGGTTACATCCATTTTACCGGCATTCTGTACCGCGCTGATAATTTCAGGGCTCTCTACAGAAGACCAGTCTGCGCGGGCAGGCTTCTCTGTGCTGACGGTGGTCTCTGTTACGATCACCTTAAAGATGTAGTTATTATTCTCCAGACCTCCCAGGTAATAAGTTCCTGCCTCTGCTACTTTTAATACAGAGATGCAGGCTGCATTTTTCTCCAGGGTCTCTTCTGTCTTCGCTGCTACGGTTCCGCTTCCATTTAACAGAGCCATCTGGCGGTTGTCGTCTCCGCCTTCTACCCAGTATACCTTAACTTTCGCAGCTCCTGCAGTCGTGAATTTCACACTATTTTGAATCTGTGTCAGTTTTCCGCCAAAGTTGATTCTCTGGGTAAATGCCGTTCCATCGTCAAAGCTCTTCTTGCTGCCATCTACCTTAGATTTTGCGCTCCACAAAATCGTGAAATAATCATCGGTTCCGGCACTCTGCTCTTCTCCGTCCGCTTTCGCTCCGGCTGCAACCAGCTCCAGATCCGTGGCATCCAGTGTATGTGTCACAGTCACAGGCTCTGCTGCCTTTTCCGGTGTTACTACTACTTTGAAGATATAGTTATTGTTCTCCAGACCTCCGAGATAGTACGTTCCAGCCTCAGTTACTTTCAATGTGGAAATGCAGGCTACATTTTTCGCCAGAGTCTCTTCTGTCTTCACCACTACGGTTCCGCTTCCGTTCAGCAGTGCCATCTGGCGGTTATCATCTCCGCCTTCCACCCAGTACACTTTAACTTCTGCAGCTCCGGTGGTCTTGAAGCTTATTCCGTTTTTATTATTGGTAACATCCAGTTTTCCTCCCAGATTGATTCTCTGACTGAATGTTGTTTCATCTTCAAACGTCTTGTCGCTGGTATCTACCTTGGATTTTTTACTCCATAAAATGGTAAAATAATCATCGGTTCCGGCGCTCTGCTCTTCTCCGTCTGCTTTCGCTCCGGCTGCAAACAATGCCAGATCCGTAGCATCCAGTACATACTGCTCTGCGTCACCGGTCGTATCCTTAGTCTCTTCTGCTGCCTCTTCCGCCAGCACTGCAATCTGTGCCTCTTCGGGCGCACTCTGTGTATCGTCCTGCTCCTCTGCGGTCTGTCCGTCAGCCACCTGTTCGATCTCATTACCGGACACTGTTGCTGTTTCCACAACCGCTGCTTCCGTCTCTTCCGCCTGTACTACCACGGAAGGTGTGCCCATTCCCGATAATACCATAGCACCTGCCAACAGCAGTGCCAGCCAGCGTTTTCTCTTCTTACCCTCTCTGCTACTTAACATTTCCATACCTCCATCAGCTTTGCGTACAATCTCTGCAAATGGTAACCCCTCCACCTACAAACTTGTAACCGCTTACAACGCTATGCACTATATATTATCACTATCACTTTACATTAGTAAACTATTTTTTGTACATCTTGGACATTTTTGGGAGTTATTCATAGAAATTTTGAGCAACTTTTAGTTAATATTTTTGCGCAGGTTTCTATTTTTCGCAAAAATATACAAATTCATATTTATATATCTGTTTTTCTAAAGTAAGTGCTTCCATTATAAACTTTATTTCCTCACACATTCGCGAAATGTTCCATTAGACTTGTCAAAAGTTATATAAAGTTATATAATGATTTCAAAGTTATATAAACTTATATACAGTTATATATAAAATTAAAAGTTATATAAACTTATATAAGAAAAGGAGGGATTCATCATGAGTGCTAACCCGTTCACGTTATCTTTTGGAAAAAAACCATTACAATATATTTCCCGTTTCACGGAGACCAACCAAATTTTGGAAAGTTTCTGTGCAGACAATCCGTCTAATCAGATCTACATGATTACAGGAGTCCGTGGTTCCGGCAAAACCGTTATGATGACTAATATTGCTTCCGAACTCCGGCAGGAGAAGAATTGGATTGTGGTCGAATTGAATCCCACGCGAGATCTGTTGCAGAGCCTTGCTGCAAAGCTTTACAGCATTCCCGAATTGCATACATTATTTATCAATGCGAAGCTGGATTTTTCTGCTTTCGGTCTGGGCGTTTCTGTCGAAAATGCTGCACCGGTAACGGATATTGAAAATGCTTTGGAATTAATGTTGAAATATATTCAGAAGAGTGGGAAACGACTTCTGATCAGTATTGATGAAGTGACAAATTCGGAATACATCCGAATCTTTGCCAGTTCTTTCCAGATTTTTCTGAGAAATGACTATCCCATTTTTTTGCTGATGACGGGATTGTATGAGAATATCTATAATCTACAGAATGATAAAGCGCTGACCTTCTTATATCGCGCTCCCAAGCTGATTCTTGAACCGTTGAATTATACAGCAATCCGCAGGCAATATATGAATATCTTTTCTTTGGATATAGACACCGCCGGGGAACTTGCTTCTTTGACAAAGGGCTATCCTTTTGCTTTTCAGGTATTAGGTTACCTCTACTGGGAATATCGTGACAAAAAGTCTTTGAATGAAATTTTGCCGGAATATGATCAGTATCTGGATGAATATGTCTACAGCAAAATTTGGTCAGAATTATCCGAGTTGGATAAGAAAATTGTAACAGAAATGTCCTTCAGTGGAGAAACACAGGTAAAAGCTCTTCGAGAAAAATTGGGTATGAAATCAGAACTGTTCTCTGTCTATCGGGAACGTCTGAAGAGAAAGGGTGTTATTGTCTCCAAAGAATACGGTAAAGTCACGCTGGCGCTGCCCCGCTTTGACGAGTTTGTTAAAATACAGCAGTTCATGTAATCACCAGGGCGTGGTGTCACTCCACGCCCCGCAGCGTAACCTTCCCCACATACTTCCGTGCGAGTTCCGCCATCTGTTCCAGTTTCTCTCCGGAGAACGCGCCGAACGGGCTCTCCGCGGGATTATCTCCTGCCTGTGTCATCCGGTACAGGCAGTTATCATTTTCCTGATAATTCTGCAGGTAGTACGCAGGGCAGCCCTCGATCCATCTGCCGATCTCTTCAAATTCTCCCACGGTATGAATCCCTTTCACCACGGTAGTGCGGAATTCATACGGAATCCCACTGCTTTTTAAGATCCCGATGCTCTCCTCGATCCGGGAGAGATCCATGTTTTTCAGCCCCGCCGCCCGGGCATAGTTCTCTCTGGACGCCTTAATGTCCATCGCCACATAATCAATCAGATGCTCCTGCAGCAGATTCCATAATACGCCGGGCATGTAGCCGTTGGTATCCAGTTTGATCGGATACCCCAGTTCCTTGATCTTCCGCAAAAATTCTTTCAGGTCCTTTTGTAGGGTCGCCTCCCCGCCGGTGACGCAGACGCCCTGGAGGATCCCCTGCCTTTTTTTCAGGTAGGACAGCACTTCCTCTTCTGCGATCGACGGCTGTCCCGCCGGATCCAGCACCAGCTCCCCGTTATGGCAAAACGGACAGCGAAAATTGCAGCCCCCTGTAAAAACAGTGGCTGCAATATGTTCCGGATAATCTAATAAAGTTGTCTTGTTAAAACCATGTATCTGCATCGTTTACGCCCTCGGCATGGTAGAATCCCGCACCACCAGTTCTCCGTCGAACACGCAGTGCTGGTGCTTCGCCTTTTTCCCGATGATGTCAAACAGGATCCTCGCGGTCTCTCTCGCCATACTGTCCACCGGCTGTTTTAAAGTCGTCAGGGACGGGATGACGTATTTGCCGATCTCCACGCCATCGAAGCCTGCCAGGGAGATGTCCTCAGGCACCTTGTAACCGGCATCGGACAGCGCTTTCCCCGCGCCGATCGCCAGAATATCGGAGATGGCGAAGATCGCCGTGCAGGGGATCTGCTTCTCTAAGAATTCCTTCGTCACCATGTAAGCATTCTCCAGGGAGTAATCCTCCAGGTCGCTTCTCATGGGCAGGATCAGTTCCTCTCTCACTTCGATGCCGTTGTCTTTCAGGGCTTTTTTATAGCCTTCCAGACGCAGCTTACCGATGGAAGCATCGGTCTTGCGGGCACAGAGGATTGCAATGTCCTTATGTCCGTTCTTACACAGATAGTCCACCATCTTGTAGCTTTCCTTGGTGTCATCCACCGCTACGGAAGAATAGGTGTTACGGCTGAAGCCCTTGGGCAGCATGCCCGTGGTACTTAAGATAAACGGCACATGAAGCTGCGCCAGCTTTTCCTCGCTGTGTACCAGATAACCGCCCAGGAAGATAATGCCGCGAAGTCTTTTTTCCTTCACCAGCTTCAAAGCCACTTCCACTTCGTCCTCGTCATAATCGACGTGCTGCAATACCATGGCATAGGACTTTTCCTTGATCTCTTCCTCCAGCACCTTGATCATCTGGCTGAAGAAAGAGTTGTTGATACCTTTGACCAGTACCGCGATCGCCTTGGCATCCTGACGCTTCAGGTTCCGGGCGCTGTTGTTGGGTACGTAGTTATTCTCTTTGATCACCCGCATGATCATTTCCTTGGTCTCGGGATTAATGTCCGGGTGATTATTTATGGCACGGGATACCGTGCTGACGCCGACACCGCAGATTCTTGCAATGTCTCTGATCGTGATTTCCTCCATGGAGCGCAAACCTTTCCAAGCCTACAGGCTTATCTGCCATACAGCTTTGTCATGCTGCGGATCCGCCCTGCAAGCTCCTTTGTAAAATCTCTGTTCCCCATTCTCCACTTCCAGTTGATTCCCAATGTGGAAGGAATGTTGATGCGGGCCTCCGATCCCAGTCCAAGATAATCCTGCATGGGAATGATCGCCATATCCGCTACGCTGGACATTGCGGCACGTACGAACTCCCAGGGGATCTGCTCTCTGGGGATCGACTCCCCATCCGCATTTTTCAGACGCAGGTAATCGTCACAGAGCTTTTTGTCCGCTCCCTTCAGCGTATCGTACCATCCCATCACCGTATCATTATCATGGGTTCCCGTGTATACCACGCAATTATGCGTATAATTATGCGGCAGATAATCACTCTCTTCACGGGAATCAAATGCGAATTGCAGTATTTTCATACCTGGATAACCGGATTTCTTCACTAATTCTATCACAGATGGTGTCAAAAAGCCAAGGTCTTCTGCAATAACTTCTTTTTCCCCCAGTATTTCCTTCATTGTACGGAAAATATCGTATCCCGGACCCTGTTCCCAGTGACCGTGTTCCGCCGTAGGTTCGCCGTAAGGAATCGCATAATAAGCGTCAAATCCGCGGAAATGATCGATACGCACCACATCATAGCGCTCGAAGCATGCTGCCAGGCGCTGCATCCACCACGCATAGCCGGTCTCTCTGTGATGCTCCCAGTTGTACAGAGGATTGCCCCACAGCTGTCCGGTAGCGGAAAATGCATCGGGCGGGCATCCGGCTACCGCTACGGGCTCACAGTCCTCATCGAACTGGAAGAGCTCCGGGTTCGCCCAGGCATCCGAACTGTCAAATGCCACATAAATGGGAATATCCCCGATGATCTTGATGCCGTTGTCGTTGGCATACGTCTTTAATTTCTCCCACTGTACCTGGAACAGGTACTGCTGGAACTGGTAAAATGTGATCTCTTTCGCATATTTTCTGCGAAATCTGTCCATGGCTTCCGGCGTTCTCAGCTTGATATCCTCTTCCCAGGCTGCCCAGCAGATGCCGCGGAAACCATCCTTGATTGCCATATACAATGCATAATCATCCAGCCAGTATGCATTTTTCTCTACGAAGTCCCGGAATCCGGCGTCTTCCTCAATATGGCTGTTCTCAAAAGCTTCTTTTAATAACCGGAAACGGCTCTTGTAAATCTTGCCATAGTCCACAGAATGAATGTCGGTACCGAAGTCATAAGCATTGCACTGTTCGGCAGTGACATAGCCTCTCGCCACCAGATCCTCCGGATCGATAAAGTACGGATTCCCCGCAAAGGTGGAGAAGGACTGGTACGGAGAATCTCCGTAGCTGGTAGGTCCCAAAGGCAGGATCTGCCAGTAAGCCTGACCGGCTTCTTTTAATCTGTCAATGAATTTGTATGCTTCTTTGGAGAAGCAGCCGATTCCGTATCTGGAAGGCAGGCTGCACACCGGCAGCAATATTCCGCTTTTTCTCATATCTCCAATCTCCCCGTTGTAACTATTTATCCCTTGACCGCACCGGCTACCACACCTTCGATGATGTACTTCTGACAGGTCAGATAGAAGACGATGATAGGGATGACGGACAGTACCAACAGTGCCATCATGGCACCCATATCTTTTGCACCGTAGGAACCTACCAGGTATTGTACCACAACCGGGATCGTCTTGTAAGAGGTACTCAGACCGATTACCAGGTAAGGTAGCAGATAGTCGTTCCAGATCCACATGGCATTCAGAATAGCTACGGTGATTGCAGTCGGTTTCAGGATCGGCATCACGACGCCGAAAAATGTCTGCAGCGGGTTACAGCCGTCGATCATTGCCGCTTCCTCGATGTCCAACGGAATGGATTTGATGAATCCGCAGAACATGAACACGGACAGACCGGAACCGAATCCAAGGTATAACAGCACCATTCCGGGAGGGTTGTTTAAGTGTGTCATGTTAGCCAGTTTGGACATGGTGAACATTACCATCTGGAAAGGCACGATCATGGAAAATACGAACATATAATACAGCACGTTGGTCACACCGGATTTTACTCTGGTCAGGTAGTAAGCGGTCATGGAAGTAAACAGAAGGATCGCTGCTACGGAAAATACAGTAATAAATGCGGACCATCCGAAGGCGGTGAAGAATCCGGTCTTCTGAATACCGTTCACGTAGTTGGTCAGTCCTGCGAAAGTCTGCGCATTCGGTAATGAGAAAGGATCGTTACTGATGTAGAGCTTTCCCTTAAAAGAGTTCATCAGCACGAAGAAAATCGGTGTCAGGAATGCCACTACCAGCACACACAGGATACAGAATATGATCACATTGGAAGTTTTTTTCTTAGTCATTATTGTTCTACCTCCTTACGTCTGGTAAGTACCAGCTGTCCCAGGGCAATGACTGCCACAACGATGAAGAACAGTACCGCTTTTGCCTGACCGACACCTTCAAATCCGCTTCTGCCGTAGAAGGTATTGTAGATGTCCAGTGCCAGCATTGCGGTCTTTTTGCTGGGTGCACCGGCGGTCAGTGCCAGGTTCTGGTCAAACAGCTTGAAGCTGTTTGATACGGTAAGGAACAAACATATGGTAATAGATGGCATAACCATCGGAATTTTCACTTTGAATAAGGTCTGCAGGGAAGTAGCGCCGTCGATCTGTGCTGCTTCGATCAGATCGGTAGGTACGTTCTGAAGTCCCGCTACGTAGATGATCATCATGTAACCGATCATCTGCCAGTTCATCAGAATGACCAGTCCCCAGAATCCGTATGTGGGGTTTGCTACCAGCGTCGTCTCATATTTTAATAATACCGCATTGATCATCTGCTGCCAGATATAGCCTAAGATGATACCGCCGATTAAGTTCGGCATGAAAAATACGGTACGGAACAGGTTGGTTCCTTTGATTTTTCTCGTCAGTGCCAGCGCCAGAATGAATGCGAATACATTGATTGTGATGATGGACACGACGGAGAACTTTAAGGTAAATCCGAATGCGTTGACAAAATCTTTGTCAGCGAAAATCTGTATGTAGTTTCTTAAGCCTACAAACTCTGCGTTCGTGATCGTCTTAAATTTGCAAAAGGACAGATATACGCCCATAACAAACGGTATGATAAATGCAAAGGAAAATGCGATCAACGTAGGCAGTACAAAAATGGGAAAATATCGTTTTAATGTCTTTTGCATTAGCCTTCTCCTTTTTTACAAACACGGGGGCTGTGGTACCACCACCGCCCCCTGTGTCTGAGATTTCTATAAGATGGATTAAGTTATCGTCTTGCTTTAAAAGTAGTACTTAGTTAGCTGCGATGGCTGCCTTCTCAGCTGCCCATCTGTCAACTACGGTTGTCTTTACAGTATCCCAGTCGATGGATCCGGAAGCGTACTCCAGAAGAGCTGCGCCGAAGTCATCCTTGAACTGCTGGCTGGGGAAGGAAGTGAAGTTCCAGGATACAGATGTCTTGGAGGAATCTGCCATGTAACGAAGAACTTCCTGTGCCAGAGGATCGGTGGGCTTTTCAGCATCGGTAAAGGTATCGAAAGGAGCGATGAATCCAAGGTCGTTGGTTACAGCTGCCTTACCGGTCTCAGAGGAGAACAGCCACTCAACGAATGCGATGGATGCTGCCTGGTCCTCAGCGGAAGCTTCTTTGTTGATGCAGAAGAAGTTCTCAGTACCGGTGCACAGTCCCTGGCTCTCTTCACCGTCTACGCCGGTGTAGATAGGAAGGAATTTCACGTCTTCCGCCTGAACGGTGTTGCCATCTACGCCGGAGATCTGACCCCATGCCCAGTTACCGTTCTGTACCATTGCTGCCTGACCCAGAGCGAACTCAGCCATGGAATCGTCTACAGACTTGCTTCCCAGCAGTCCGGGTGCTGTGCAGGAGTTGTTGATGTACAGATCAAAAATATTCTTGAAGTTATCGGAGTAGGTGAACTCCAGATTGTCGGTATCACTGATTCCCTTGTCCTTGTACTCATAGTATACAGGGATGTTAGCCAGATGGGTCTGCCATCTCCAGTCTTCACCGGGTAACAGGGAAGTGGAAGCGAATACGCCTTCGATACCCAGCTCATCCTTCTTAGCCTGCATATCTTCTACAACCTCTTTTAACTTAGCGAAGTTGTTGATCTCATCCATGCTGCTTGCCTTAGCACCGTCCAGTGCGAAGTACTTCTGCATGATAGCGTCGTTGTAAATGATGCCGTAACCCTCTACTACGTAAGGGATTCCGTATACACCACCGTCTTCGCCGGTGATTGCCAGGCTCTTATCCATCAGCCAGCTGTACAGGTCGGTATCCTTCAGGTCTGCACAGTAGTCTTTCCAGTTCTTGTAACCGATAGGTCCGTTGATCTGGAACAGGGTGGGTGCCTCGGTGTTAGCGATCTCAGACATCAGTGTCTGCTCGTAGGTTCCGCTTGCTGCGGTTACAACCTTAACGGGAACACCGGTTGCCTCGGTATATTCCTTAGCCAGTGTCTGCCATACTTTGTCAACTTCAGGCTTGAAGTTCAGGTAGTATACAGAGCCTGCTGCCTCTGCGGTCTTCTCTGCTGCTTCGGTAGTTGCTGCATCCGTCTTGTTGTCGGTAGCAGGTGTGGTTGCTGCTGCATTGTCGGAGCTGCCGCAGCCGGTCAGCATGGAAGCTGCCATTACTGCACAAAGTAAAACACTTGCCAGTTTCTTCTTCATAATCTTACCTCTCCTTTTTGTTTGGAACGGGATCCCTTCATGATTCTTGCTATACTCCCGTTGGTTTATTGGAAACGGTGTCGGTATTGTTACCGGTAACGTTTCCGTTGCTGTAATTAGAAGATAGCACATTCACGAACAGCTTGCAAGTGGTTTTCTGTAAATCCTTGGAAGTTTGTATATTGTTGCAAAAATATTCCGCTTATTTTTGTGCATTTTTACAGCAAAAAGATGCCCTATTTTCATAAGGCATCCTTATCACTGTATATTTACATATTCTGCTATCCTTTAATTCCGCTGGATGCGATTCCTTCCACAAGGTATTTCTGCATTGTGACAAAAATAAGAAAAATAGGAACGACTGATAGTGTTGACATAGCAAACAGTGCTCCATAATCAGATCCTGCTGTAGGATCTGCGAACATCTTCAACGCATATGCCACAGGATACTGCCGGGGAGACTTCAAAAATAATAAGGCACCCAAAAAATCATCCCATTTCCACATAAAGGAAAAAATTGCACTGGTCACAATTGCCGGTTTAATCAGTGGTAAAATGATTCGGAAATAAATTCCGTAGACGGAACATCCATCAATTTTTGCGGCTTCATCCAGATCTTTGGGAATTCCTTTGATAAACTGAATATTCAAAAATATGAAAAATCCGCCTCCAAAAAAGGATGGTAAAATCAAAGGCAGGTAAGTTCCGATCCAGCCCATGCGGGAAAACATAATATACTGTGGTATCATAATAACCTGAAATGGCAGCATCATGGATATCAGCATACATGAAAACCACAATCCTTTTGTAGGGAAATTGCATCTTGCAAAGCCATAACCAATACATGAGGAAGATATCACAGCTCCCACCGTTGCCAGTCCGGCAATCACAAAAGAGTTTTTAAAAAATGTGGCGAATGTAATTCCACCAAATCCAGCCCAACCTTCAGCATATTTTCGTAACTGAAATGTCCTTGGCAAAAGCTTCCCTGCATTTTGCACGATTTCTGCCGTATCCTTGAACGATCCCATAATCAGCCATAGCAACGGATAAATCATAGCCACAGCAAAACAAAGGGTAAATACATGATAAATACAATGGAGGATTTTTCTTTTCAGTGTGTAGCTTTTCATACATCTGTTCATTATTTAATCCTCCGCTTCGTAATATACCCAGTATTTTTGTGATTTGAACAAAACAAGGGTCAACAGTCCCACAAATGCCACCATTGTCCATGCCAGCGCACATGCATATCCCATTTTCTGATTTGTGAAAGCGTTTGTATACATATAATACGCAAAAAACAAAGTAGAATTGTTAGGTTTTCCCTGGGTAATAACATAGCTCTGCGTAAATGCCATAAATCCTCCAATCAGTTGATTTATGAGATTGAAAAAGATGGTAGGTGTCAGCATGGGCAATGTAATTTTTAAAAAGACCTTAATTCCTGTCCCGCCATCCATTCTGGCAGATTCATACAAACTTACTGGAATTTGTTTCAATCCAGATAAAAAGATCAACATTGAGGATCCAAACTGCCAGACTGCCAATACAATCAGTACCCACATTGCCGTACTTTCACGCCCAAGCCATGCAATATCACTCTGTATTCCGACAAGATTCAGCAATGCGTTTACCACACCGTCACTTGCCCAGATTCTTTTCCATAATAATGCTACTGCCACGCTGGATCCAATAATGGACGGCAGATAAAAAACGGCACGATAAAAACTGGATAATCGTGTAGTTCTGACCAGCAATAATGCCACTGCGAGTGCCATAATCAGACGAAGGGGTACTGAAAATATCACATAATACAAGGTGACTCCAAACACTTTTCGGAATAATTCGTCTTTTGTAAACATTGTGATATAGTTGTCCAGTCCAATGAAAGTCGGCTGTTTTAAAATATTGTATCTGGTAAAAGAATAATAAAAGGAAGTTGCCATCGGGTATGCAAGGAACACAAGAAATCCGATAATGAAGGGCAGGACAAAGATCAGTCCTGCAACCCTTTCATTATTCAACCATTGTGCGAACGACCTTTTCGATCTGATTTTTCTGCTTCCATCAGGTTTTTGCATAGTATTCTCCATTCCGCAGATTAGTTTCAATCCTTCGCTGCCTCTTCCATAATAGACTTAGCTTCCTCAAGATAATTTTGGGCAGCTTCCTCAGGTGCAGTTTTTCCATATCGTACATTTTCTGTATATGTGTTCAGCAAAGTGCCACACTCCGT
>CAVJMX010000013.1:0-41096 GCA_963650795.1 Bacteroidales bacterium H4 | reverse complement strand
TGAGCTTGCTCATAAGTGGGTGAAAGACCTTGGGACCCGCCCCGATATGAGCATCAAAGTCGGGGGGCTTTTGACCCCGACATCATTATAATCAATGATAATGTAAAAAAAGTAAAACCGCAAGGAATTTATGAGGATGGACAAGAGAATGGAACAAAATGTGACAGAAAAAAGAAAAGGAGCGGACAGGGAAGATCTGGTGGTGATCCTGTTCGGAATCCTGCTTGCGTGGCTGATCTATCAAATCGTGTTAAAGGAACTGCCGGAGACATTGTCGGACTATAACGGACACACCTATGTATATCTGCCGATGTTCAACAAAACGACCTGGTTCCAGGGCTGGAAGACCGTACCCTACTGTCTGTGGCATCTGTGCGTGCTGGGACTGAACCATATCCTGAGGATCCCGCTGGAAGTATCGGCGGCGTATGTGACCAGCGCGTTTCACGTGTTTGCCTATTTTGTCCTCTACTGGATGATCCGCAGATACACGGAGCGGTTCTGTGAGAAGACGGGTGCCTGGAAAGCTGCCATGATCGCTTTCGGTCTGTCTGTGGCGCAGGGATTGTATTTTTACTGGCTGGATGCGGGCGGACGTTTCTTAGGAATCTATTCCATGAATCCGATTCATAATCCGACGCATATGAGCGTAAGAGGATTTGGACTGTTATGTTTCTGTCTGGTATACGATATCTGGGGAGCGCAGAGGGATCCGGAGTACCGGGGTGTCTTTTTCCCGGTGGAGAAAGGGCTGAAAAAATATTACGGCATGCTGGCAGGCGTCCTGTTCCTGACCGCTATGTCCAAGCCGGTATTTGCCGAGATGTTCGTACCGGCAGTGGGTGTGATCATGCTGTACCGCGTGTTAAAGCTCTGCATACAGAAAGATGATCGGAAGACAGAGTATTTCAGACACTGTGTGTATACTTTCCTGTGTGCGCTTCCTGCATTGTTTTACATATTGTTACAGTTCCTGGCGTACTTCTTCTGGGGCGGAAGCTATGAGGCGGACGGTTCCTTCATGGTGACAAAGTGGATGGAAGTCTGGAGCATGTATTCCGAAAATGTTATCTTGTCGGTGGCACTGGGCATGGCATTCCCGCTGCTGGTGATCTTATTCGATGCGGCATTTTTCGTAAAAGACGATCTGGGGATCCTGGCAATCACCGGATATGTCATCGGTTTCCTGGAGGCAGCGCTTTTGGGAGAAGGCGGAAGCAAGTTAAGCCATGCAGACTTTTTATGGCCAATGATGTGCGGCATGATGTTGGTCTGGGTAGCTGCCATGCTGCGTCTGCTGGTGTTGGAAAAAACACAGACAGAGCGCAGAGGACAGAGAGTCGCGGTTAATGTATGCTTCTTACTATTCGGCTTTCATGTGCTGTGCGGACTGCTCTATATTCAAAACACACTGACGGTGGGATAAAAGTTCAAAATTTGCAATGTTTTATTTAAAATATGAAAAGACTTTGAGAATCTTTTCTAGTATACTGGGATTATGCAAAGAGAGAAAGCATTTGCATGATCCCTTCTTTTTTTAGAAAAAAGTAAAAAAAGGTTGGAATTGCTTACAATGATATGCTATAATGTAAGTGCTTTCATAAAAAGGTATCATTCAATGGCGGCGCGGTGCCGTCCGTTGAGGAAAGAGAGGCGTAAGGTGGAACTTAGAACAGCAGTATCACCAAGAGATGTGAAGCATTATACCACAGAGCGTCTGAGAGAAGAGTTTCTGATCCAGAATCTGTTCGTGCCCGGCGAGATCAAGCTGGTGTACAGCCACATCGACAGAATTATTACAGGAGCAGCAGTACCTGTAACCCCTATCACTCTGACCGCCGGAGATGAGCTCCGTGCAGAGTATTTCTGCCAGAGAAGAGAGCTGGGTGTCATCAATATCGGCGGAGCAGGTATGATCACCGTTGATGGCAAAGTGTACAAGGTAGGCTACAAGGAAGCCATGTACATAGGAATGGGCTCCAAGGAGATCATTTTCGCAAGCGAAGATGAGAAGCAGCCCGCTAAATTTTATCTGAATTCCGCTCCCGCACATAAGACTTATCCGACCGTGCTGATCAAGCCGGAAGGTACTCCCGAAGAGGGCGTAGTCATTGTAAAGGATGAGAATAAAGTAGAGCTGGGTACTCTGGAGGATGCCAACCACAGAGTTATCTGCAAGTATATCCTTCCCGGACAGGTAGAGAGCTGTCAGCTGGAGATGGGTATGACGAAGTTAGAGCCCGGCAGCGTATGGAACACCATGCCCTGTCATACACATGACAGACGTATGGAAGTATATCTGTATTTCGATATGCCTGAGGATGCTTTTGTTATGCACTATATGGGTGAGCCCGATGAGACCCGCCACATCGTAATGCGTAACGAAGAAGCAGTGATCTCCCCCAGCTGGTCCATCCATTCCGGATGCGGTTCCAGAGCATACACCTTTATCTGGGGTATGGTCGGAGAGAATCAGGACTTCGACGACATGGACGGTGTCGATAACAGAGATCTGAAATAAGATCCTTGTGGAAATGTAACTAAAATAACAGTTTTTATAAAGAAAAGGAGAAAAAACAATGTCTGAATTCACTAATTTCTCACTGGAAGGTAAGGTTGCACTGGTTACCGGCGCATCTTACGGTATTGGTTTTGCTATTGCTTCCGCATACGCTGAGGCTGGAGCTACCATCTGCTTCAACGATATCAAGCAGGAGCTGGTAGACAAGGGAATCGCAGCATACGCTGAAAAAGGCATCAAGGCCCACGGCTATGTATGTGACGTTACCAACGAAGAAGCAGTTAATGCTATGGTAGCTCAGATCGAGAAGGAAGTAGGTACCATCGATATCCTGGTGAACAACGCAGGTATCATTAAGAGAATCCCTATGGTAGAGATGACCGCAGAACAGTTCCGTCAGGTTATCGACGTAGACCTGAATGCACCTTTCATCGTATCTAAGGCAGTTATCCCTGCAATGATCAAGAAGGGTCACGGTAAGATCATCAACATCTGTTCCATGATGTCCGAGCTGGGTCGTGAGACCGTATCTGCATACGCAGCAGCTAAGGGCGGCTTAAAGATGCTGACCAAGAACATCTGCTCTGAGTACGGTCAGTACAACATTCAGTGTAACGGTATTGGACCCGGTTACATCGAGACTCCTCAGACTGCACCTCTTCGTGAGATCCAGCCCGATGGCAGCAGACATCCTTTCGACCAGTTCATCTGCGCTAAGACCCCTGCTAACAGATGGTTAAAGCCCGAAGAGCTGACCGGCCCCGCTGTATTCCTTGCTTCTGAGGCATCCAATGCAGTGAACGGACACATTCTGTATGTAGATGGCGGTATCCTTGCTTACATCGGTAAACAGCCCCAGTGATGAATCTTAATCTGAAATTAAAATAAAGCTAACAACCGGTCAGTCGCAGAAGAATTTCGGCGGCTGACTGTTGTGGCGTTTGGAAAAGGAGTATCTCATGAAGATAGCTTTGATCAATGAAAACAGTCAGGCTGCCAAGAATGAAATGATCTTCTCCACTCTTAAAAAAGTAGTAGAGCCCATGGGTCATGAAGTATTCAACTACGGTATGTGCGGTGCTGAGGATCCTAATTCTCTCACCTATGTACAGAACGGTATTCTGGCAGCAGTTCTTTTAAACTCCGGTGCAGCAGATTTCGTTATCACCGGATGCGGAACCGGTGAAGGTGCCATGCTTGCATGCAATTCCTTCCCCAAGGTTCTGTGCGGACATATTGAGTCCCCTCTGGATGCTTACCTGTTCTCTCAGGTAAACGACGGTAACTGTGTGGCACTTCCTTTTGCTGAGAACTTCGGCTGGGGCGGTGAACTGAATTTACAGTATACCTTTGAGAAGCTGTTCTGTGCTCCCGGCGGCGGTGGATATCCCCCTGAGAGAGTCGTTCCCGAGCAGCGCAACAAGAAGATCCTGGATCAGGTAAAAGAAGTAACCCATACCGATATGGTTACCATCCTGAAGAATCTGGATCGCGAACTGGTAAAGGGTGCTTTATCCGGCGCTAAATTCCAGGAGTATTTCTTTGCAAACTGCAAGTGCGACAAGATCGCGGAGGCAGTAAAGGAAGTACTGGCATAAAAGTACCGGCTTAATTTTGCAGAAATATTTTCGACAGGATCTCCTGCGAAGATTTTTCACATAACTATTAGTCTATAAGACAGAAAGGTGTTATTTATGAACGCAGTATTAGAGCAAATCAGCAAGATCGGTATTGTACCGGTTGTAAAAATTGACAACGCAGCAGATGCACTTCCCCTGGCAAAGGCACTGTGCGCAGGCGGACTTCCCTGTGCAGAGGTTACCTTCCGTACCAGCGCAGCAGCAGAAGCTATCAAGATCATGACCGACAACTTCCCCAACATGTGTGTTGGTGCAGGTACTGTTCTGAACGCAGAGCAGGTTGACGCAGCAGTAGCAGCTGGCGCAAAGTTCATCGTAAGCCCCGGCTTAAATCCCAGAACCGTTAAGTATTGTGTAGAGAAGAACATCCCTATCACTCCCGGTACTTCAAGCCCCAGCGACATCGAGCAGGCTATCGAGCTTGGTCTGGATGTAGTTAAGTTCTTCCCCGCTGAGCAGTCCGGCGGTCTGGCTAAGATCAAGGCTATGGCAGCTCCTTATGTAAACATGAAGTTCATGCCTACCGGCGGTGTAAACGCTAAGAACCTGACTTCTTACCTTGACTTCCCCAAGATCATCGCTTGCGGTGGTTCCTGGATGGTTCCCGGTGACCTGATCAATGCAGGTGAGTGGGAC
This sequence comes from Bacteroidales bacterium H4, assembly GCA_963650795.1. Classification (GTDB taxonomy): domain Bacteria; phylum Bacillota; class Clostridia; order Lachnospirales; family Lachnospiraceae; genus Acetatifactor. The sequence continues at coordinate 36,299 of CAVJMX010000013.1, read as the reverse complement.
AAGATCGAGCAGCTGACCAGAGAAGCAGTACAGACCATGCTGGGCTTCGAACTGGCTCACGTTGGTGTAAATGCAGAGAACGAGGAAGAGGCTGTTAAGGCTGCTAACCGTTTCGCATTCATCTTCGGTATGCCCGCTAAGGTTGGCAACAGCTCCGTATTCGCAGGTTCTGCTCTGGAAGTTATGAAGACTCCTTACCTGGGCAAGAACGGTCACATCGCTGTTAAGACCAACTACATCGAGAGAGCTGTCAACTACCTGAGCACTGTTCTGGGCGTTGAGTTCAACGAAGAGTCCGCTAAGAGAGATGCCAAGGGCAACCTGAAGGCTATCTACCTGAAAGAGGAGATCGGCGGCTTCGCTATTCATCTGGTACAGAAATAAGTAGAATTGTTAAAACACCAGGTTGGACGGCTGCGGGTCCGTGACTGAATATGCAGCTGGAACAACCGGAGATAATTATAAGTGAGAAAGGAATATACCAAAATGGCAAAAGTAATTACCATGGGTGAGATCATGCTGAGATTGTCCACCCCCAACAACGAGAAATTTATTCAGGCAGACGAGTTCGATGTAAACTACGGCGGCGGTGAAGCTAACGTAGCTGTATCTCTGGCTAACTACGGTCATGACGCTGAGTTCGTTACCGCAGTTCCCGACAACGAGATCGGTGAGTGCGCAGTGGCAGCTCTGAGAAAGTACAACGTAGAGACCAAGCACATCGCAAGATGCGGTGAGAGACTGGGTATCTACTACCTGGAGAGCGGTTCTTCCATGAGACCTTCCAAGGTTGTATATGATAGAGCACATTCCTCTATCTCTACCGCAACCGAGGCTGACTTCGATTTCGATGAGATCTTCGAAGGCGCTGACTGGTTCCATTTCACCGGTATTACCCCCGCTGTATCCGACGCTGCTGCAGAGCTGACCGAGAAGGCTCTGATCGCTGCTAAGAAGCACGGCGTAAAGGTATCCGTAGACCTGAACTTCCGTAAGAAGCTGTGGAGCTCCGAGAAGGCTCAGAAGGTTATGACCAACCTGATGAAGTACGTTGATGTATGTATCGGTAACGAAGAAGATGCTGAGCTGGTACTTGGCTTCAAGCCCGGCGATACCGATGTTACCAGCGGTGAGCTGGAGCTGGCTGGTTACAAGTCCATCTTCGAGCAGATGGTTGACAAGTTCAACTTCGAGTACTGCGTATCCTCTCTGCGTGTAAGCCATTCCGCTTCCGATAACGGCTGGTCTGCTTGCATCTACTCCAGAGATACCAAGGAGTTCTATCACTCCAAAGAGTACAGCATCCATCCCATCGTTGACCGTGTAGGCGGCGGCGACTCCTTCGCAGGCGGCGTAATCTGCGGTATGCTGGATGGCAAGAACTTCAAGGATGCTCTTGAGTACGGCGTAGCTGCATCCGCTCTGAAGCACACCATCCCCGGCGACTTCAACCTGGTATCCAGAAAAGAAGTTGAGACCCTGGCTGGCGGTGACGCTTCCGGACGTGTACAGAGATAAATTCTGTAAACAGAATAGTGTAAAAATAAAAAGGACTCACCTGCGTGGTAACATGCAGGTGAGTTTTTTGTATTACCATAAAATTTCGCTATTCAATACTCTAAAAATCAGAGAAATCTCTCAAAATTACCCCTAAAAATCTAAAAAACCAAGGAAGTTATATCCAATTCTTACGGTACGAACCTCGGAAAGAGAATGGTAAGATGAAGTCACATTCAAAGAGGAGGTACACGCCAGTGAAAAAGGAAATGAGTAAAGCAAAAAAACGAGAATCCTTCAAGTTATTTCTCATGATCGTGCCGTTTCTCATACTGGTATTTTTATTTTCTTATTTTCCACTGCATGGATGGATCTATGCATTGTATGACTACAGAGCACCTTTGAAATTATCCCAATGTGAATTCGTGGGGCTGAAATGGTTCAAATCTCTGTTCAGCAATCCGACGCAGGTGTCGCAGCTTTTGATCGTATTGAAGAATACGTTTGCCATGAGCTTGCTTGGAATTGCGACTTCCTTCCTGCCGGTGCTGTTCGCAGTATTCTTAAATGAAGTAAAGTGTAAGCCCTTTAAAAATGCGGTACAGACCCTGACAACGATTCCGAACTTCATCAGCTGGACGCTTGTATATTCCATCGCGTTCTGCCTGTTCTCTACCACCGGCATGTTGAACACGGTATTACAGGAGTGGGGATGGATCCAGGAGCCGTTGAAGATCCTGGACAGCGGCGAACATGTATGGCTGCAGATGCTTCTGTGGAGTACCTGGAAAGGTCTCGGCTGGGGAGCCATCATGTATCTGGCGGCTATCGCCGGTATCGACCAGGAGATGTACGATGCGGCGAAGGTAGACGGCGCCGGAAGATGGCAGATCGTTAAAAACATTACGATCCCTTCCCTGATGCCGACCTACTTCGTCATGCTGATGCTGTCGGTGGCGAACTTCCTGAACAACGGAATGGATCAGTACTATGTGTTCCAGACATGAAAGATAACGATCTGCTGCTGGTATTACCCGGCACCATCTATGCAACTCCCGAGTATACCACTGACATCAGCACCATCAAGGAGCAGTGCAAGCAGGTCATCGTAGCAGAATCCTGGAAGATGATCTTCGCAAAGGATGATGCGGAGTTTGATGCTACACTGGCTGAGATGCAGAAACTGGTAAATGGTCTCGGATATGACCAGGTACTGGAAGTGGATCTGAACAATGCCGCTGACAAGGCGGCAGCCATCAAGGAATTACTGAAATAGTTGCAGGAGTTTTTCTATGATCCCTTATGAAAAATTAGACAAAATACCATACGGCGGTGACTATAATCCGGAACAGTGGACGGAAGAGATCTGGCAGGAAGATATGCGTCTGCTTCCGAAAGCCGGTGTGGATATAGTGACATTAAATGTATTCTCCTGGGCTGCATTGCAGCCCACGGAGGATATTTATGATTTTACAAGACTGGATCGCATCATGGAAATGGTGACCGCCCATGGCATGAAGATCTGCATGGCGACATCTACCGGGGCGCATCCGGCATGGATGGTGAGAAAATACCCCGACATTCTGAGGACGGAATTTAACGGTATCCGGAGAAAATTCGGCGGCAGACACAACTCCTGCCCGAATAGCCCAACGTATTGGAAATATGCAGCGAGACTGGCAGAGAAGCTGGCGGAGCGCTATGGAAAGTATGACAATATCGTGGCATGGCATGTGTCCAATGAATTCGGCGGAGAGTGCTACTGTGAGCGGTGCGAGCAGGCTTTCAGAGTCTGGCTTCGGGAAAAATACGGAACGCTGGAAGCACTGAACCATGCCTGGAATACGGCATTCTGGGGACATACTTTCTATGACTGGGAGGAGATCGTGGTGCCGGATCTGCGGAGTGAGCATTTTGCCACGGAGCGGACCATGTTTCAGGGAATCTCACTGGATTACCGGAGATTTCAGTCGGATGCCATGCTGGACTGCTATAAGCTGGAGCGGGATGTGATCAAAAAGGTGCTCCCGGAGGCGAAGGTGACCACGAACCTCATGGGATTTTATAAACCTCTGGATTATTTCAAGTGGGCGAAGGAGATGGACTTCGTCTCCTGGGACAATTACCCTTCCAATGAGGATTCTTACACCCGGATCGCCATGGCGCATGATCTGATGCGGGGCATTGGCGGCGGTGCTCCTTTTGCCCTGATGGAGCAGACCCCCAGTGTGACCAACTGGCTGCCTTATTAAATTTCAAAAAACGCATAAAGTATTAAGAATTATACAGAATTTTAGAAATACTATATTGATATTGTTTCATCAAGAGATTATGATATAGATAGTAGATAAGCTATGATCGGGTACAGAAAGGATATAGACTGGAACAGATATATAATCTGAAATTCAGCAATAGTGAAAAATTAGCTTTATGTAAAATGCTTTTATCTGTGTGCATTTATATATGATGAAAAGGTAAAAATGATCTATATGCAGAATGTCATAAAAAGCTTATACTTATAACAGTAACAGTAAGAGTAAGAGGATCAGAATTAGGGGAAGATTATGATAAATTATGGAGAAATACTGATTGCAAACGGGGTAACCATGTTCATGATGTGGTTCCTTATAGATTTCCGACGAAAGAGCAGAGAGAATATCCATACAGAAGACAGGATATTTGATGGAATGGTTTTGATCAATTTATTGGGAGCTTTCTCCGAAACGGTTTCTTTTCTGATAGACGGAAGAGAGTTTGCATTCGGACGTGCGATCAATTACATAACTAACAGTTTATGCTTTGCCGGAACAGTAAGCATCGGGATGTTGTGGTGCCTGTATGTGGATTTCCGTATTTACCGCAACTACAAGCGGACTACACGCCATGCTGAAATTGTGATGCTTCCCTGGTCTCTGGAGATTGCTGCCATTGTCTGCAACCTTTTCGGGACGAGGGTACTGTTTCATGTATCGGAAGACAATGTGTATCAGAGATGCAATGGCTCAATCATCGGATATGTTACGCTTATGATTTATTTCAGCTATAGTGTATATCTGGTATACCATTCGAAAGAGCAGGGTATTAATCTTAGTTTTTTCCAACTGCCGTATTTTGTGGGACCATGCCTGGTAGGGGTACTTATCCAACTGTTCAAATACGGAATCACAACATCCTGGATTTCGGTGGCAGTGGCACTGGTGTTTGTACAGATGCAGGTTTGCGCAGAGAACCTATATGTGGATGAGCTTTCCGGGCTATACAACCGCAGATATCTGAACGCTGTCCTGGGGGAACAGGAGAAAAAAGAGAGAAGAGCCATGCATGGAATCATGATGGATGTCAATGATTTCAAGATGATCAATGACCGATTTGGACACAATGTAGGAGATCAGGCAATCTGTACGATGGGAAATATATTGTTTAAATCGATACCGGACAGCGGTATTGCTGTCCGGTATGCAGGGGATGAATTTGTCGTCCTGCTGACAGAGGTGGATGCGAAGGCTGTTATTGCTACAATGGATGAGATTCAGAATAATATTCGTCAATTTAACGAATCTGAGGTAGAGGTATACAAACTAAGTGTTTCTATGGGTTATACGGAATTCAGACCCCAGGATGATGCAGAGAAATTCTTCACACGCATGGATAAGAAAATGTATGAAGAAAAGCGCCGATATCATCAGAAGATGTAAAGGAGCCCAGTCCACTTAGCTTTCACTATATTTCTCTTCACAGTATTTGCAGCGATAGATCTCTTTTTTCTCATCGGAGAGGACGAATACGTGAGGCAGTCCCTGTTCGATGGAAGTGATGCATCTGGGGTTGCGGCATTTGATGACATTTTTGATCTGTTTGGGAAGTACCAGTTCCTTTTTCTCTACGATCTCACCGTTTTTAATCACGTTGACGGTGATATTATGGTCAATGAATGCCAGCACATCCAGATCCAGCATATCGATGTTGCATTCTACTTTCAGAATGTCTTTTTTGCCCATTTTATCGCTGCGGGCGTTTTTGATGATGGCAACGGTGCAGTCTAATTTGTCCAACTGCAGATGCTCATAGATCGCCAGACTTTTTCCGGCTTTGATATGATCGAGGACGAAACCCTCTTCGATTTTTCCTACATTTAACATTTTATTCTCCATTCTGCGGACGCATTTACGCCCTGCATATTCCTATCATTTATCGCACAAGATATCTAACATTATGCCAGATCCAGCAAAGTCAGGATCAGAGCCATGCGGACATAGACACCGAACTGCGCCTGCTTGAAATAAGCGGCTCTGGGATCGTCATCGACTTCCACGGAGATCTCGTTGACTCTGGGAAGGGGATGGAGTACCAGCATGTCGGGCTTTGCCAGTTCCATTTTTTCCTTGGTCAGTACATAGAAATCTTTCAGACGGACGTAATCTTCTTCGTTGAAGAAACGTTCCTTCTGAACACGGGTCATGTATAAGAGATCCAGCTCGGGCATCACATCTTCCAGACGGATAACTTCCTGGAAAGGAATGCCTTTTTCCCGGAGCATGTCGGTAATGTAATCAGGGACCTTCAGCTCTTCGGGAGAGATGAAGATGAACCTGATGCCTTCGTAGCGCACCAGCGCGTTGATCAGAGAGTGTACGGTACGACCGAATTTCAGGTCACCGCACAGACCGATGGTAAAGTTGTTCAGGTCTCCGTGGAGACTGCGGATGGTCTGGAGGTCTGTCAGCGTCTGGGTGGGATGCTGATGTCCGCCGTCACCGGCATTGATCACGGGGATCAGGGATTTCTCTGCGGCTACCATGGGAGCGCCTTCCTTGGGATGACGCATAGCGCAGATGTCCGCATAGCAGGAGATGATGCGGATGGTATCGGATACACTTTCTCCCTTGGATGCGGAAGAGGAAGCAGCATCGGAGAAGCCGATGACTCTGCCGCCCAGGCGCGTCATGGCAGACTCGAAGCTAAGTCTTGTACGGGTGCTGGGCTCGTAGAAGCAGGTGGCGAGGATCTTGCCGTCGCATTTGTGGGCATATTTGGCGGGATCCTTCTCAATGTTGTCTGCCAGAGCGAACAGCTTGTCCAGTTCCTCAACAGAGAAGTCTAGTGGGTTCATCAGGTGTCTCATTTTTTCATTCCTCATTTCTGCGCTGCTATTTCGATACAGTGATCGTACGGAACAGGAGAATCCATACGCCTCGGTGTTTGCGACAACATAAGAATACAGCGCTTTTCTTATGCTGCGGGTAGAAACGTGACCGCCGGAAGCGAATGGTTCCTGCCCTGACCAGAAAAAAGTCGAAGAGAAAAAACTCTTCGACTTTAAAATTACTGTTGATAAGATAACAGATCCGTTACGGGTTTCCGTTTGGGAGCAACAGGTGCTTCTGCGGGATAACCAATGGGGATCAGTGCAATCAGATCCTGATTTTCAGGAATCTCAAGGAGATCAGCAGCTTCCTGCTGATCGAAGATACCCATGATCACGGTGCCAAGACCCTGCTCGTAAGCAGCCAGGCAAAATGCTTCGCTGGCAACACCGGCATCGAACATCTGCCATGCATCGCCTCTTGCAGTGGTGAAGGAGCCGTCTCTCTCGAAACCGCTTCTGCCCTTAATTACGGTAACTGCAACAACCATGGGAGCGTTCTCCATGATCTTGCCATTATTTGGGAAAGAGGAAGTACATGCGGCAAGCTTCGCTTTCTTTGCGCCTTCCACAGCGATATAACGAACGATTTGCGTATGCTTCCAGCTGGGAGCATAAGAAGCTGTCTCTACGATCTGAGATAAAAGCTCATGAGATACCGGCTGATCCGTGAACTGACGGATACTTCTGCGGCCTGTGATACATTCTTTTGCAGTCATGTGTTTGCCCTCCTGTATTTTTGCATTTTTAATATCATAACATTTCTCCGTAGGAGAATCAAGCCGGAATTTGTGAAAAAATCGGAATGAAAATACGGAAAGGTTTTGCATTTCGGCAGAGGATATCATATAATGAATTTAATCTGAACCGGGGAGTTCAAAGAATGGATAATTCTTGCATTTAAGAGAAGGAGAACATCGATGTCTGTAGAATTTGTGGAAAAGAAGCGTTGGTCATTTTTAGGATTACCTCTTACCTTTACCAAGTATATTATCAAAGAGGATATGATCACCATGGACACGGGTGTGTTCACCAAGGTGGAGAACGACTGCTATATGTATAAGGTACAGGATGTGGAGCGTACTGCAACCTTCTGGGAGAGACTGGTAGGACTGGGAACCGTGATCTGCTACACCGGAGATACGACCCATCCGAAGCTGATCATCGAGCATATCCGCAACTCCAAGCAGGTCAAGGAATTCATTCTGAAGGAGTCCGAGGAAGCGAGGATGAAGCGCAGAACCGTGAACATGCTGGATATCGGTTCCGGAGACATCGGGGATCTTGACGACTTACAGTAATGGCAGAGACAGTCATACGAAACACAGGTAATAATGTAATACATGCAATATAAGAGACGGGACCTTCCGGGGTCCTGTCTTTTCGGGAGAAGAGATTTATGGAACTTGATATGACGAAGGGCAGCCCTTCTAAATTGATTGCAAAATTTATCATTCCTATTATTATAGGTAATATTTTTCAACAGCTGTACAGCATGGTGGATACCATCATCGTTGGACGGTTCGTGGGCGTGGATGCACTGGCAGCGGTAGGTGCCACAGGATCGGTAAGCTTTCTGATCCTTGGTTTTACCCAGGGGCTGACTACCGGCTTCACAGTTCTGACGGCGCAGCGGTTTGGAGCCGGGGACAGGGAAGGTATGCGCAAAAGTATCGGAAGCGCTGTGATCCTGTCGATCATCGTAACCATTGTGATGACGACGGTGAGTATGGTGGGCATGGACGGGCTTTTACGGATGATGAATACGCCGGAAGATATTTTCGATATGACGAAAGAATATATCATGATCATCTGCGCGGGAATCGCCTGCAATGTCCTTTACAATCTGCTGGCAAGTATCCTGCGTGCCATCGGCAACAGCGTGGTGCCGTTGGTATTACTGGTCATCGCTTCGGTGACCAATATCGTACTGGATTATGTACTGATTGTGTACGGTCATATGGGAGTGGGCGGTGCCGCTTATGCCACCATTATTTCCCAGGGGCTGTCCGGTGTGCTGTGCCTGATCTACATTATTAAGAGTGTTCCCACACTGCATATCCGTCTGGAGCATTGCAGACTGGAAGGGCACTGTGTGAGGAATCAGTTGACCATAGGCATTCCCATGGCGCTGCAGTTCTCCATTACAGCCATTGGTACCATCCTGGTACAGTCTGCACTGAATCTGTTGGGATCTACTGTGGTGGCATCTTATTCCGTATCTTGTAAGGTGGAGCAGCTGGTAACGCAGCCTTTCTCTGCCATGGGCGTGACGATGGCAACCTATTGTGCGCAGAACCGCGGTATTAATGATCTGGACCGGATCCGGAAGGGTGTGAAAGCCGCAAACATCATGTCGGGTGTCTACGCGGTGGCCGTCTACGGACTGGTATATCTGGCACTTCCCTATATTGTGCCGCTGTTTATCTCCGAACAGATCGAGATGGTATGCGGTTATGCAAGAACGTATATTACGATCTGCGGCATGTTCTTTATTCCACTGGGAATGATCTTCATCTTCCGAAATGCCCTGCAGGGTTGTGGCTTCGGATTTATTCCCATGATGGGCGGTGTTGTGGAGCTGGTGAGCCGTGCTGTCGCAGCTTTCGTTGCGGCACATCTGATGAGCTATGTGGGCGTGTGCTTCGCCAATGCCAGTGCCTGGCTGACAGCGGGAATTTTCTTATGGATTGCTTATCATTTCCTTATGAAGAAAATGGTGCGGGATAAAAAGGCTCACGAAGAACGTATGCTGGCGGAAGCCATGCAATGATGCAATAAAGCAATGCTGATGCCCGGATACGGATCAGCGCAGGATCTTCTCAAAAAATAAACCTGCCAGGAACCACCAGGGAGCAAAATCCAGCCGGATAATGCGATGGATGTGAAAGCGGCTTTTCACATAATCCCAGGGACAGAGATTGTGTTTACACAAGAAGCGTCCGCTGAGATATTCCGTTGTGAAGATCATGACCATATAGAACAGACCACGCTTCAGACGGCTGATGTGTAGGCAATGAAAGAGCCGCTTAAAGGGCGCCAGCAGGCAGGCGGAGCCATAGATGGGGAACATCCACAGAGAAGTGTTGCCGGTAAGCCGCAGATCCCTGCGTCGTAAGGCGTGCAGCGCGGTAAACAGGATCTCCATGCACCAGCCGCACAATCCGCACAGTAAAAAGTTCCTGCCAAAGGTTTTGAAAGAGTTTGTAATCGGTTTTATCATTTTCATGGACATAGTATATGAATTTTTCAGCGTATGATACGGGAGAGTGGCTATGAACTATCAGGAAGCAATGGAATATATGGAAAAAGTGGGAACCTATGGCATCGTTCCGGGGCTGGACAGCATTCGTGAACTGTGCCGCAGACTTGGAAATCCGCAGAATGATTTAAAATTCGTACATATTGCGGGAACCAACGGAAAAGGTTCCACACTTGCCTATATTTCCAACATCTTACAGGCTGCCGGATACCGTGTGGGGAAATATATATCACCTGTTATTAGTGATTATTGTGAAAAAATACAGATCGGAAAGCAGAAGATCAGTCATAAAGATCTGTGTGAAGGACTGGAGATCATCAGAGAGCATTGCGAGGCAATGGTACGGGACGGTTTCCATCATCCCACTCCTTTTGAAATCGAGACAGCGCTTGCCTTTTACTATTTCCGTGAGAAACAGTGCGATATCGTTGTGCTGGAGACCGGCATGGGCGGCAGAGAGGATGCCACGAATCTGATCACCACCACACAGGTGGCGGTACTGGCATCCATCGGCATGGATCATATGAAGTTCTTAGGAAACAGTCTGGAGGAGATCGCAGCACACAAGGCAGGCATCTGTAAGCCGGGCTGTCAGGTGGTCTCCCTGCGGCAGAAGGAAGCGGCGCAGCATGTCGTAGAGCAGACGGCGGCGGAACTTGGCTGTACTCTTACGATCGCGGACGTGGTAAATGCAGCACATGTAAAATATGGTTTGAAAAAACAGACTTTCGACTATGGAAATTATAAAAAACTGGAAATAACCCTTGCGGGAAAATTCCAGGTAGCCAATGCTATACTGGCATTAGAAGCAGTACAGGCGCTGGGAAGATGCGGTTATGAGATCAAAGAGAGTGCCATCCGGAAGGGTTTGCGGGAGACAACCTGGATCGGACGTCTGCAAATACTGGAAGAACACCCGTTATTTATAATCGATGGCGCCCACAATGAGGACGCAGCCGCAAAACTTGCTGATTCCATAGAATTCTATTTTACAAATAAACGAATTATCTATATAATGGGGATGTTAAAGGATAAGGAAGTGGACCGTGTGATCGCGCTGACGGAAAAGTATGCGGATCAGATCCTCACGGTGACACCTCCGGAGAATCCCAGAGCCATGCATGCCTATGATCTCGCACAGGAAGTGGCAAAGGTCCACGCAGACGTGACAGCGGTCGACAGCCTGGAAGAGGCGGTGGAACTGAGCCACCTGCTGGCAGGGAAGGATGATGTAATACTGTGCTTTGGATCCCTTTCCTATCTGGGAAGGATCCTGAAGATCATGGAGAAGAGACAGGCACAGAGGAATACACGGAAAGCGAAGCGGTAGAAATGGTAGATCAGAAGAAAGTACAGGAAGCAATAAAGCTTTTACTGGGAGGAATCGGTGAAGATACCGAGAGAGAAGGACTGAAAGAGACACCGGAGCGGATCGGCAGGATGTATGAGGAGATCTGCGGCGGCATGGATCAGGATGCGGGAGAGCATCTGTCGAAAGTCTTTTCCGTAGACAATAACGAGATGGTGCTGGAGAAGGATATCACCTTCTATTCTATGTGTGAGCATCACCTGATGCCTTTTTACGGCAAGGCGCATGTGGCGTATATTCCCGATGGTAAAGTCGTGGGACTGAGCAAGCTGGCGCGGACCGTGGAAGTCTATGCCAGAAGATTGCAGATCCAGGAGCGGATGACAGCACAGATCGCAGACGATATTATGAAATATCTGGCACCCCAGGGCGTTATGGTAATGCTGGAAGCAGAGCATATGTGCATGACCATGCGCGGCATCAAAAAGCCCGGCAGTCAGACGGTCACCATGGTGACGAGAGGAGCCTTTGCAGAGAATAAGGAACTGCAGGACAGATTCTTACAGCTGGTGAAAATGTAAGGTTCATCCGCAGAAATGAGGCATGATTTTGGATAGAATCGATAAAATATTAAATCATGATTTATTTTTATACCATTTAGGACAGAACAATGCGGCAGAAGCAGACAGACGCTTCTGCCGTCATAGTATAGTACATTTTCTGGATGTTGCGAGGATCGGGACGATCATAGCACTGGAGGAAGGTCTGGAGATCGACCGGGAATGGATCTATGCGGCAGCGCTGCTCCACGACTGCGGGAAGCACGTACAGTACGAAAACGGCACGCCCCATGAGCAGGCAAGCGCCCGAATCGCCCTGGAGATTCTTAAGGACTGTGGATTTGATGATAAAGAAACAGATGTTATCGTAACGGCAATTCTGCGTCACAGAGATCCTGAGGCTGCAAAAGAGAAGAATTTAAACGGCGTTCTCTACCGGGCGGACAAGGCGAGCCGGGCATGTTTTGCCTGTGATGCGGAGAAGGACTGTAACTGGAGAGACGGCAAGAAGAACCTGACCATGAAATACTAAACAGGGGGAGTGGACAAATGAAGATTGGCAACAGAGAGTTTCAGACCAAAGGACATACTTACGTAATGGGGATCCTGAATGTGACCCCGGATTCTTTTTCCGACGGCGGCAAGTGGAATGACAGAGACCGTGCACTAAAACATGTGGAAGAAATGATCGCCGAGGGAATGGACATTGTAGATATCGGCGGAGAATCCACCAGACCGGGGTATACCCTGTTATCCGACGAGGAGGAGATCGCCAGAGTCGTACCCATGATCGAGGCGGTGAAGGCGAATTTTGATATTCCCATTTCCCTGGACACCTATAAGAGCAACGTGGCAGAGGCGGGAATCCGCGCGGGAGCGGATCTCATCAACGACATCTGGGGACTGAAATACGACAGACGCATGGCAGAAGTCATTGCCAAAAGCGGTCTGCCCTGTTGCCTGATGCACAACCGCAAAGAAGCGGATTATCAGGATTTCATGCAGGATGTGGCAGCGGATCTGGCAGATACAATCCACCTGGCGGAATCGGCAGGCATCGCAGATGAGAAGATCATCTTAGATCCCGGTGTGGGCTTCGGCAAGACCTATGAGAACAATCTGGAGATCATCAACTGTCTGGAAGAACTGAATATGTTTGGGTATCCTTTATTGCTTGGATGCAGCCGCAAATCCGTGATCGGTCTGACGTTGGATCTGCCGGTGAACGAGAGACTGGAAGGGACGCTTGTGACCACCATGTTCGGTGTGCAGAAGGGATGCATGTTCGTCCGGGTGCATGATGTGAAAGAAAATGTCCGTACGATCAAAATGTGTGAAGCTATTTTAAACAGCGGAAACTAAGAAGCTGCTAAACGAATCGGGAAAGGCGGAATCGGCAATGAGAAATGAAATTCAAAAGGATCAGATCCGTATCGAAGAACTGGAAGTATATGCTCATCACGGTGTGTATCCGGAAGAAAATGAAAAAGGACAGCATTTTTATGTGAATGCCACCCTGTATACGAATACCCGCCCGGCGGGACTGGCAGATGATCTGCGCCTGTCCACCAATTACGGAGAGGTCTGCCAATTCATTACGGAATATATGCAGCAGCATACCTTTCAGTTGATTGAAACGGTGGCGGAGCGGACGGCATATGAAGTGCTGCAGCATTTTCCTCTGGTACGGGGATTGGATCTGGAGATCCGTAAACCGGAAGCGCCGATCCCGTTACCCTTTGGCAGCGTGTCGGTGGCAATTCACAGAGAATGGCATGAGGTATATATTGCGGTAGGTTCCAATATGGGAGACAGTAGAGAACATATTGCAAAAGCCCTGGGACAGTTAAAGAATCAGAAAGACATTCAGGTCACAAAAGTATCGGAACTGTTAGAGACTTTGCCTTATGGCGGTGTGGAACAGAATAACTTTGTAAACGGAATGTTTGAGATCCGGACATTGCTTGCACCGGAAGAACTGTTGCGGGAACTGCACAGAATCGAAGCCTCGGAAGGCAGAGAACGCAAGATTCACTGGGGACCCCGGACGCTGGATCTGGATATTATCTTCTATGATGATCTGATCTACAGCTCGGAGGATCTGGTAATTCCCCATATAGATATGGAGAATCGCTATTTTGTATTGAAACCTCTGAGTGAACTGGCACCGAATTTCCGCCATCCCATTACTCGTAAGACCGTGACGCAGATGCTGTCGGAGCTTCCCGTAGACCTTACGGAAGGAAGCGAAGCGTAAAACGTGCACAGAGACCGATGAACAGACCAGTCACCAGACCACTTAATAATAAAAACGGCAGATAGACGAGCACGGCGGGAACAGAAGTCAGCAAAAAGGCAACCACAATCTGTCCCAAATTATGGAATAGGGCTCCGGTCATACTGGCAAGGAACAGATAGTGCCCGTGTAACAGCCGTTTTACAAGTACCATGGCAAGGAGACATAGGATACCACCGGTGAGACTGTACAGGAGACTGATCGCCTGACCGAAGAACATGGTTGCCAGGAGAATCCGCACCAGAAGCACGAAAAAGGCATCTTTTGCGGAATATTTCCATAGAACAACGAGCGTTATTATATTGGCGAGCCCCAGCTTGATGCCCGGAATCGGGACAATGGGGGGCAGAGCGCTTTCCACGGCATACAGAACCAGGGCAATGGCTGCCAACAGGGAGAGCGTTGTCAGTTTTCGTGTGTTTACAGGTGTTTTCATGGGAAAGCCTTCTTTATCAAATAATATCAATAGGTCACGCCGTCGGGAAGAAATGTTGTGTCATCCGGTGTGGCAGCCTCAACTCTTACCCGGATCACCAGCCGGTTGGGCAGACAGGTGATGGGGAGCAGGGAAGTGCTGATAAATCCCTGATGCACACAAATCTGATCCGGACAGGACGCAGAGACGATGGCGATGCTGCCCGGACGGACACAGACGGTGTTCGTGGCACCGGCATCCCCGGGGATTTCAAAGGTATATTCGCCGATCACCGTATCCAGGCGGATGGTCTGCAGCAGTTCGCCGTTCTGATAAATGTCAGCATAAAGCGGCTGGCTGTTGTCAGTAGAACTGTGCGAGACCGCATAGATCCGGATAATGCAGAGGACGGCGATGATAAGCAATACTGCCGTAAGGAGGATCGCTTTTTTTCGGTCGTTCATGGAAGCGTTCATAGGAATTTTGAACTCCTTTCTGATGAGAACAGTATAGCAAAAGGAATGAAAAAAATGAAGAAGTATTTGAAAACGCCCCGGGCGATGCGGCGGGTAACGTTACTGGCAGTGCTCCCGGTGTTTTTGTTAGGGGGCTGCGGACAGAGAACGGAATGTGAAAAAAGCATAGACACTGCCATGGGAACCGTGATCTCCCAGACGGTTTATGTTACTGAGAAATCCACAACTACAACGAATAATGAAACAAATGAGAAAATAACAGATGTTGTTTTACAAAAGCTAAACGATCTGGAGCAAAATGAGCTCTCCTGGAGACGGGAAGACTCGGAGGTGGCACAGATCAATGCAACTGCCGGAGAGGGGGAGACAAGCGTTTCTCCCAAAATGGCAGGCTGGCTGGAAAGGTGTCTGCAGATCTCGGAACAGACCGATGGGGCTTTTGATATTAGCATCGGGAGACTTAGCCGTCTGTGGGACATTGATACCTGGGCAGCAGCCGATGACCCACAGGATTATAAGCTGCCGGAGCAGGAGGAGATCGCACAGGCTCTTGCCACCACCGGCTGGCAGAAGATCGGGCTGAAACAACAAAGCGATGGTGCGCAGGTGACCATCCCCGCAGGGATGCGGTTAGATCTGGGAGCCGTGGGAAAAGGTGTGGCGTTAGATGAGATTCGCGAGACACTGGAAGAGCATCCGGAGGTAAGCGGTGGCGTGATCTCTGTAGGAGGCAGCATTTTAACTTACGGAAGCAAACCGGAGGGAGGAGATTGGCAGATCGCAGTGACAGATCCATTAGATTCTTCGGCAAGTGTGGGAGTACTGGCACTGGACGGCGGGTACTGTGTATCCACTTCTGGAGACTATGAGCGTTATGTGGAGGTGGATGGCGTCAGATATCATCACATACTGGATCCCCGGACCGGATCCCCGGCACACAGCGATGTGGCAGGAGTCACCATCGTGACGAAGGATGGCTTCTTAAGTGATGCCCTGTCTACCGCCTGCTTTGTATTAGGATCGGAGGAAAGGCAGAAGCTTCTGGAAAAATATGATGCGGAAGGGCTGTTCATCGATCATGAGGGGACGCTTACCATGACAGAAGGCATGCAGCAATATTTTCATTTGTCGAATTCACAGAAATAGTGTATAGTAAACATAGTGAACCGTAGATAACAGTAGGTGCAGAGAGCATCCGCTGATAGAGCAATGATTAATGGAGATTACGATGGAAGAGAAGAACAATTATCTTTCCGCTGATCCGGAGACCATAAGGCAGATCGATGAGAAGATGCCACCGGAAGAGGAACTTCAGGATCTGGCAGAATTTTTTAAAGTATTTGGAGATGCTACCAGGTTAAAGATTTTGTCGGTGCTGTTATGTTCCGAGATGTGTGTGTACGACATTGCCACACTGCTTGGTATGTCCCAGTCCGCCATTTCCCATCAGCTGCGTGTATTGAAGCAGATGGATCTGGTGAAGAACCGCAGGGACGGCAAGACCATTTTCTATGCACTGGCGGATGATCATATCATCACGATTCTGAATCAGGGTCTGAATCATATTGAGGAAGGTTAACAAGAGCCGCAGGCGAAAAGTCTGCGGCTCTTGTTGTCTATCATTACAATTACTTTTTCAGTGCATCCAGTGCAGCATCCCTGGCTCCGTCAAAGCTGCTGTACGTCCATGTCCCCAGAGGAGAGTGATACCAGGAAGAGTCATCTCCGAACATCTGGAAGTAGACATACTGGGAAGTCATATTGATGGCGGTATAATTGCCCTCGGCAATGACCCGGGAATCACTTCCGTCATCCCGCATGCATTTCAGGCAGGCTTCTTCGCCGTTCACCTGGTAATACACATAACCGTAACCCACATTGAAGCAGTCGATCCGCTCTTCGGTCAGGACCTCCACTTCATTCCGGGACAGGGAATAACGGCAGAGCCTGTAATTATTTTCCACATCCATATAGTAGATATAGTCACCCTGGGCGATGGGGTACCACAGATTGCCGTCCCATACGGTGGAGATGCTGTCTGTAGCGGTATTCAGCGCATAGAGATAATGATTATCCTGCGTCCCGTTATAATAAATGGTACCGTTCACGGCGCAGGCGGGATTGATCACGTAATCTGCCAGGTCAGTCTTGTCGGATTTATCGATTCTCATACGGTAAAACAAGGGACCGTTATCATCCGCAGTCATGATGTAGAGGTTACTGCCCACCAGCTGTGCCACAGAAATAGGATCTCTGGTAAGTCCGGTCACATCCGTACCGTTTAATTTGCAGCGGTTGAAAGAGCGTACCGCCCGCAGAGAACCGATTCCGGCATCTCCCGAAGCTCCGGTCTGGTAATAGTAGAGATATTTTCCTCCGGCTAAAATATTTTCCACGGAGGCATTGCCTGATTTTTTGATATTCTGTTCCGAAGGATCCATGGAGTACAGGGTATTGCTGTCGTAGACGTTGGCAAAATATACTTTCCCGTCATACTCACAGAAATAACCGGAATTGTTCAGATTGCCGGCGGTGTTGCCCACAGTCTCCGGGGGATTGTCCTGGATCCGGTCGCCCACGATGGCAAGTGCACCGATGACGATCACGAACAGAAGAAAAGGAATTAAAATGAACAAGGCTTTTTTATCTTTCATAAGTCATTTCTCTTTGCATGTAAAGTTTATGTAATATCTAATATTATACCGTGGTTCTTGCTTGCGAACAAGGTGAAAGTGAGATAAAATGATATCAGGGTCAAAAGGTCAAAAAGCCATTCGTGCTTGCACGATAAGGCTTTTGAACTTGGGACCCGCCAAACATGAGGAAGTAGCGATTTACGTAGTAAATCAGCGGATTCCGAATGTTTGAGAATTGCGGGAGCTGCTTTGCAGCGGAGCAATTCGTGGATATCAATGAGGTTAAGGAGAACAGCATGGATTTATCACAGTTAAGACAACAGATCGACACCATTGACAGACAGATCGTAGAACTCTATGAGAAGCGCATGGATGTCAGCAAGCAGGTGGCGGAATATAAAATAGAGACCGGGAAAAAGGTATTCGATAAGCAGAGAGAGCAAGAGAAGATCGCCGGAGTCAAGGCAATGACCCACAACGATTTCAACAGCCACGGCGTGGAGGAACTGTTTGAACAGATCATGTCCATGAGCAGAAAGCTCCAGTACCAGCTGTTAGCAGCCCACGGAAGCGAGGGCAGACTCCCCTTCATCGGTGTGGACGAGCTGGAGACCGAGTGCGCCAGAGTGGTCTATCAGGGTGCGGAGGGTTCTTATTCCCAGGCGGCAATGCGGAAATTTTTCGGCGAGAATGTCAATGCCTTCCATGTGGAAACGTTCCGGGATGCCATGAGCGCCATTGACGAAGGCAGCGCGGATTTCGCTGTGCTTCCCATTGAAAATTCCACGGCGGGCATTGTCAATGAGATCTACGATCTGCTGGTGGAATTTGAGAACTATATCGTAGGTGAGCAGGTGATCCCCATCGAACACTGCCTGCTGGCACTGCCCGGCACGAAGATGGAAGAGATCAAAAGAGTCTATTCCCATCCCCAGTCCCTGATGCAGAGCGCCAGATACCTCTCCGAGCATGACTGGCAGCAGATCAGCATGCAGAACAACGCTTTCGCGGCATTGAAGGTGGCAAAGGACAAGGATCAGATGCAGGCGGCCATCGCCAGCGAATATGCGGGGCAGACCTACGGACTGGAGATTCTGGAAAAAGGAATCAACGATTCCGACAGCAACTCCACCCGCTTTATCATTGTGACAAACCAGAAGATCTTCCGCAAAAATGCCAACAAGATCAGCCTGTGCCTGGAGATTCCTCACGAGAGCGGATCCCTGTACCACATTCTGTCCCATTTTATCTACAATAATCTGAACATGACCAAGATTGAGAGCCGCCCCATCCCCGACAGGAATTGGGAGTACCGTTTCTTCATTGATTTCGAAGGCAATCTTGCGGACAGCGCGGTGAAAAATGCACTGCGGGGACTCAGAGAAGAAGCCCGCAGCATGAAGATTTTGGGCAATTATTAAGCACTTAAGTATAAAACAAGAAGGTTAGACATATGAGAGAAAAAGAACTGATCGTATACCGTGATTTTGAGGACGGAGAACTGCTGTATGACATGGCATTTCTCATGTCCCATTACAATGACGAATATTACAATACAGAAGATATGGCAGCACTGTTTTACGAGTGCATCCATGATCTGATCGATCTGGCAGGCAACTACGGCTTCCACGGAAACCTGTGGCACTGCTATCTGGCAAATCTCCTGGTGAACAACGAGAACAGCTACAGCTGCGGCTGTGAGATCCGCGGAGAGATCGCCGGAACCATCAACGATGCAGCATTGCATGACATCTGCATTTTCAAGGAATTCTATGATTTTGAGTTCGCTCCCATGATGGAGCAGCTTCATGTGCCGGAATTTTTCCTGATTGAAAATTATGCCAGCAGCATGCAGGAGAGCAAGGTCTACAATAAGAGGATCTGCGCCCGCATTTGTGAACTGGCGGAGAAGTTCTGCGCCGACGGTACCCCGGAGGAGATGAAGGCTACCCTGACCCAGTTCTACAAGGAATACGGTGTGGGCAAATTCGGACTGCACAAATCCTTCCGCATCACTCACGACGAGGAAGGCGTACATATCGTTCCGATTTTAAATATTGCCCATGTGAAGCTGGATGACTTGGTGGGTTATGAGATCCCCAAGAAGAAGCTGGTGGACAACACCGAGGCTTTTGTGAGCGGCAAAAAGGCTAACAATTGTCTGTTGTTCGGCGATGCGGGAACCGGTAAATCTTCCAGCATCAAGGCAATTGCCAACGAATATTACGACAAGGGGCTGCGTATCATCGAGGTCTACAAGCACCAGTTCCAGGATCTGAACACCGTGATCAGCCAGATTAAGAACCGTAATTACAAATTTATCATTTACATGGATGATTTAAGCTTCGAAGAATTCGAGATCGAATACAAATATTTAAAGGCGGTCATCGAGGGCGGACTGGAGAAAAAGCCGGAGAACGTCCTGATCTATGCTACCTCCAACCGCCGTCACCTTATCCGCGAGAACTACAGCGACAAGGAAGAAATCCGCGAGGATATGCACAGCAGCGATACCGTGCAGGAGAAGCTGTCCCTGGTATACCGTTTCGGCGTGACCATATATTTCGGTGCACCCAATAAAAAGGAATTCCAGAATATCGTAAAGACCCTGGCAGAGCGCTATCATGTGGAGATGCCGGAAGAGGAGCTTCTGCTGGAAGCCAACAAATGGGAACTGTCCCACGGCGGACTTTCCGGAAGAAGCGCCCAGCAGTTCATTGATTATCTGTTAGGAAAGTGAGGAACCCTATGAGTGTGAAAACTTTCGCTGCCATTGATGTGGGCAGTTTTGAACTCACCATGAAAATATTTGATCTCTCCGGGAAAAACACCATGCGAGAGATCGACTGTATCAGACAGCGGATCGACCTGGGCTCGGATACCTATGCCAGCGGGAAAATCAGTAATGAGAAAATCGATGACCTGTGCCATACCCTGAAAGAATTCGCACAGATTATGGAATCTTACAAGGTGACCGCATACAAAGCCTACGGTACCAGTGCCATCCGGGAGACGGAAAATACCCTGATCCTGCAGGATCAGATCGAACAGCGCACCGGCATCCGGGTGGAGACTTTAAGTAACTCCGAACAGCGTTTCCTGGATTATAAGTCCATTGCCTCCAAGGGGGAGACCTTCCGCAGGATCATTGAGGAAAAAACGGCGATCCTTGACATCGGCGGCGGTAGTATCCAGATTTCCCTGTTTGACAAGGATACCCTGGTATCCACGCAGAATCTGCGGCTGGGCGTGCTGCGTTTGCAGGAGCTTTTGAATCATCTGAACGCGGGCAGCACCCAGATGGAGCGCCTGGTGGATGAACTGGCGACAGCACAGTTGGATGATTATAAGAAGCTGTATCTGAAGGATCGTGAGATCAAAAATATTATTATCGTAGATGATTACCTGTCGCCCTGGGCGGTGCGCAAGGCACATGAGCGGGGAGACGTGAATGCTGTGGTGGACCGCAAGGCATTTTCCCAGCTGATGGAAGCTCTTCGTACCAAGGGCACCACGGAGCTGGCAAAGCGGATGGACATCGCAGAGGAGAAGGTACCGTTGGTGTACATCAGTGCCATTCTCACCAGACGTATTGCAGAGCTGATGGGTGCGGAGCTGATCTGGGTACCGGGCGTGACACTTTGTGACGGTATTGCTTATGAATATGCGGAGCAGAACAAAATGTTCCGGGGCGAGCATGATTTTGCGGAGGACATCATCGCCTGCGCACTGAATATCAGCAAGCGTTACAATGGCAGCAGCAAGAGAGCGGACACCCTGGAACACATTACCACCACGATTTTCGACAGTATGAAAAAAATCCACGGTATGGGTCCCAGAGAACGGCTGTATCTGCGGCTTGCCGCTATTTTGCATGACTGCGGAAAATACATCAGCCTGATCAACATCGGCGAGGCTTCCTATGACATCATCATGGCGACGGAAATGATCGGTCTGTCCCATATGGAGCGGGAGATCGTGGCAAACGTGGTACGGTTTAACCACAGCGATTTCGTCTACTACGGGCAGGCACAGGAGCGACCGCTGGGATTAGATAAGGATAGCTACTTAACGGTTGCTAAACTGACCGCTATCTTACGACTGGCCAACAGCCTTGACCGCAGCCACAAGCAGAAGATGAAGGGAGTGAAAGCCTCTTTGCAGGACAACGAGCTGATCCTGAAGGTGGACACCCAGGAAGATATTACGCTGGAAAAGGGATTTTTCCAGACCAGTACGGAATTTTTCAAGGAAGTATACAGCATTACCCCGGTGATCCGGCAGAAAAAGAAATTTTAAGGGAGGCAGCAGGGCAAGATGGAAATCGATTTTAAAGATCCGAAATATTATACCAACCGGGAACTGAGCTGGGTGCTGTTCGACCACAGAGTGTTGAACGAGGCAAGAGACAAGAGCATCCCGCTGTTTGAACGGTTGAAATTTTTAAGTATTACAGCATCGAACTTAGATGAATTTTTCATGATCCGTGTGGCATCCTTAAAAGACATGGAAAATGCGGGTTATACGAAAAGAGACATTGCGGGCATGACTCCCACAGAGCAGTTAAAAGCCCTGCATGTGGCGATCCACGAACTGGTGGATCTGCAATATTCCACTTACAACCGTTCTTTGCTTCCGCTTCTGGAGAAAAACGGGCTGCATATCATCAGAGAACATGAACAGCTGACGGCGGAGGAAGCAGCATATGTGGATCAGTATTTTCAGGAGAATGTGTACCCTGTGCTGACCCCCATGGCCGTGGATTCTTCCAGACCTTTTCCCTTGATCCGCAATAAGTCTCTGAACATCGGAGCCATGGTGCGGAAGAAAAACAGCGACGAAGAACTGGAATTCGCCACCGTACAGGTGCCCAGTGTCTTAAGCCGTGTGGTGCGGATCCCCTCCAAGGGCAAAAGCTGCAAGATCATCCTGTTGGAAGAGATTATCGAGCGGAACATGGATAAGCTGTTCTTAAATTACGACATTGTCTGTGCCCACCCGTTCCGTATCATGCGAAATGCGGATCTGAGCATTGACGAGGATGAGGCGGCAGATCTGTTAAAAGAGATCGAAAAACAGTTAAAGAAGCGTCAGTGGGGCGAAGCCATCCGTCTGGAAGTGGAAAGCGGCATGGATAAGCGTCTGCTGAAGATCATTAAAAAGGAACTGAACATTGAGACGGAAAATATCTATGAGATCGACGGACCGTTAGACCTGACCGTATTGATGAAGATCTACGGGCTGGAAGGCTTTGACCATTTAAAGACTCCGAAGTATGAGCCCCAGCAGTCGCCGGAGCTTCCCGCAGGCTGCAATATTTTCGAGGAGATCCGTAAGGGGGATATCCTTTTACATCACCCGTTCCAGAGCTTTACGCCGGTGGTGGATTTCATCCGTCAGGCGGCGAGAGATCCGGAAGTACTGGCTATCAAGCAGACATTGTACCGCGTCAGCGGCAATTCTCCCATCATTGCGGCACTGGCGCAGGCAGCTGAGAACGGCAAGCAGGTCACGGTACTGGTGGAGCTGAAGGCCCGTTTTGATGAGGAAAACAATATCGTCTGGGCGAGAATGCTGGAAAAGGCAGGCTGTCATGTAATTTACGGACTGGTGGGACTGAAGACCCATTCCAAGATTACCCTGGTGGTCCGCAGAGAAGAGGATGGCATCCGCAGATATGTCCATCTGGGTACCGGTAACTACAACGATGCTACGGCGAAGCTGTACACGGATGTGGGAATGTTAACCTGCGCAGAGCGGATCGGTGAGGATGCCACGGCAGTATTCAACATGCTGTCCGGTTATTCGGAGCCACTGTTCTGGAACAAGCTGGCACTGGCACCGTTATGGCTGAAGGATAAGTTCCTGCATCTGATCGAGCGGGAGAAAAATTATGCACTGGAGGGGAAAAATGCCCATATCATTGCGAAGATGAATTCCCTCTGCGACAAGGACATTATCCGTGCCCTATATGAAGCCAGTGCGGCAGGCGTGAAGATCGAACTGATCGTTCGAGGTATCTGCTGTCTGAAAGTGGGAATCCCGGGTGTCAGCGAAAATATCAGTGTCCGTTCCATCGTAGGTAATTTCCTGGAGCACAGCCGTATTTTCTATTTTGCCAACGATGACCATTATGAGATCTATTGTGGAAGTGCGGACTGGATGCCCCGTAATCTGGAGCGCCGTGTGGAGATTCTGTTCCCGGTTGATCGTCCCGAGTTAAAGGAGGAGCTGTTACATATCCTGAACAGCCAGCTGAAGGATAATGTGAAGGCATCTATTTTACAGCCTGACGGCAGCTACGTGAAACAGGACAAGAGAGGAAAGCAGCTGTTTAATTCTCAGGATGCTTTCTGCCTGGAAGCCATTCAAAAAGCAAAGGAGGCTGCGGGAGAGTCTGCTATAGAGAGCAGAACTTTTATCCCGGAGACACATCATGAATAAGAAGATCATATTAGCATCCGCCTCACCCAGGAGACGGGAGCTTTTAACACAGATCGGTCTTACCTTTGAGGTCGTGGTCAGCGAGACCGAGGAAAAGATCACCTCCACCGAACCTGCAAGGGTGGTGGAGGAATTGTCCGCGCAAAAAGCGGAAGCCGTGTGGAATTCCACACAGTTGAAGGAGGCATCGGACAAAATTGTGATCGGTGCAGATACTGTGGTAGCCTGTGAGGGTCGGATTCTTGGAAAACCAAAAGATACCGAAGAAGCCGTCCAAATGCTTGCCATGCTGCAGGACAGAGCCCATGAAGTATATACGGGAGTGACGGTTGTTTACGAGGGAAACGGAGAGAAAAAGACACTGACCTTCCATGAGAAGACCACCGTGCATTTTTATCCTATGACGGAGGCACAGATCCGGGAATATGTGGCTACCGGGGATCCTTCAGACAAGGCAGGATCCTACGGCATTCAGGGCATTTGCGCCCGGTATATCCGCGGCATCGAAGGAGATTACAATAACGTGGTAGGACTTCCGGCGGGAAGAGTCTATCAGGAACTGCATGGACTGGGATTAGTGTAGGAGAATAGAATGAAGAAAGCAGCAATTTTTGATTTGGACGGAACCTTATCCGATTCCATTATGAGCATGAAATACAGCGGAGACAAGGCCATGGCGGAATTCGGCTATGGTCCTTTCTCCGTGCAGGATTACAAATATTTTGTAGGTGATGGCGCCGCCAATCTGGTGAAGCGGGCGCTGATCAAGGGCGGAGATACCGGTCTGACCCATTTTGAGGCAGCCTATGCCAGATACAAAGAGATCTTTCAGGCGAACTGCATGTATCAGGTGAAGCCTTATGAAGGAATCCCGGAACTGCTGGAAGAGTTGAAAAAGCGGGGCATGAAGATCGCGGTACTTTCCAACAAGCCCCACCATGCCACTGTGGATGTCATCGAGAGCCTGTTCGGCAAGGGCTATTTTGACGTGGTGCAGGGACAGGTGGATGGCGTGCCCATCAAGCCCGATCCCGCCGGAGTCTTCCGGATCTTAGACCAGTTCGGGCTCACCGCAGACGAAGTGCTCTACATGGGAGACACCGCCACAGACATGAAGACCGGCAAGGCAGCCGGAGCCTTTACCGTAGGCGTCCTCTGGGGCTTCCGCAACCGTGCGGAGCTGGAAGAAGGTCACGCCGACGCCATTATTGCCCAACCGTTAGAACTGTTGAATTATTGTGAATAACGGATTGACGTAAGGCACTATCCATATTATGATGAAGACAGATAAGACATTTCGTGAGAATTTGGAGGTAATAGTATGCGTGAGTATGATGATGCGGTACTGGAATGCTTCCTGGACAAACAGCTCCAGCTTTTTCCGGAAGCCGTGGCAGAGACCCTGGATGAAGCAGAGGATTTCCTGGAAGAGTGCATGGCAGTCGTGGTAGATTCCGTGGAGGATGTCATCGAGTATTTCGATGAAGCCGGCATGGATGTGGACGGTGCCGTGGATGATGAGATTCTGGAAGCAGATGAAGTATTCGATATCGGAGACGGCAGATACTTAATCGTAGAAGCGTAAACAAAGACAGACAAAAGATTCCCGTGAGCAGACAACTGTTCGCGGGAATTTTTGTTATGATGCAACTTTGATGATGCCAGGGTCAAAAGGTCTAAACCCACATGAGCTTGCTCATAAGTGGGTGAAAGACCTTGGGACCCGCCCCGATATGAGCATAAAAGTGGGATGATAATCCCACGATATGCGAATATTGGGTAGGATTGTGGGAGTGCGGAGCACGGAACAATCCGTAGGCATCAAAGTCGGGGGCTTTTGACCCCGACATCACTTTGATGTAATGTTGTGCTATTCTGTGGGAAAATAGTGGGGATGACATTATATGAAGAAAATTTATGTATGCATGATGGCGATGGTTTTTCTGATGAATACATTGACCGGATGCTCTTTGAAAAATGACAATATAGATGCCGAAGCCATTTACAGAGAATTTCCGGAGAGATCCGGATAGACTTTTACCCCTATGCGGCAACGGAAGGCAGAAGCGTACTGGTCGGAGAATTTCATGACGGAATGGCTTTTGTATCCAAGGAATTGTACTGCATTATGGATACGAAGGGAGAGATGATCTTCTCAGGGGACTCCCGCTTTTTTATCAGTGTGACGGAATATAATAAGGAATACGACGCAATCCCCGGGTATGTGTATATTGATGACCGGATGACGATCCGAAAATACGGATTGATGGGACTTCACGGGGAAGAGCGGCTGGAACCGGTATTCGATTATGTATACGGAACGAGAGGACCCTATGTGATCGTGGAACAGAACATAGGTAGGGCACCCAAAATAGGCGTGATAAAATTGGAGAAGGTTTTAGAATGAATGGAAGTCCTCCGACATATATATGTTGGAGGGCTTCTTTGCGTAGGTTCTCCTGTAAAAATCTCTTTCCCATTCGCCGGGAATGCGTTATAATGAACTGATGGACTTTTACAGAAAGTACAGAAAGGTATGGTAAGGAAAATGTTAGAAGGACAAAAATGTCTGGTCATCGGTTCCGGCATCAGCGGAATCGGCGCAGTAGCTTTATTGGAAAAATATAACGCAGACGTGGTTCTGTATGACAGTAATGATAAATTGACAAAGGAAGATCTGAAGGCGAAGCTTCCTGAGGGTAGCAGCGCAGCATGTATCGCCGGAGAACTGCCGGAGGAAGTGGAACTGAGCATTCAGGCAGCAGTCTTAAGCCCCGGAGTGCCTACGGATATTCCGTTAGTGAACCGCATGAGAGACCGTGGTGTACAGATCCTTGGAGAGATCGAACTGGGATTTTTAGCAGAGCAGGGCAGAGTGATCGCCATTACCGGCACTAACGGCAAGACGACCACCACGACACTGACCGGTGAGATCATGAAGGCGCATTTCGGTACGGAAAAGACTTTTGTCGTGGGTAATATCGGCAACCCTTACACCCTGGAAGTATCCAAGACTTCCAAAGACAGCGTCACTGTGGGAGAGATCAGTTCTTTCCAGCTGGAGACCATACATACATTCCATCCGGTGGTATCGGCGATTCTGAATATCACACCGGATCACTTGAACAGACATCACACCATGGAAGCCTATGTGGCAGCCAAGGAAGCAGTGGCTTCCCATCAGACGAAGGCAGATATCTGTGTGCTGAATTATGACAACGATTATACCAGAGATTTCGCAGGAAGATGTCCTGCCACCCCGGTACTGTTCTCCTCTCATCACGAGCTTCAGAACGGTTACTTCCTGCGGGACGACAAGATCATTAAGAGTGTGAACGGCGAAGAGCGCGAGCTGATGGATATTCATAAGGACATGAATCTGGTAGGCTTATGCAATGTGGAAAATGTGATGGCAGCCATTGCCATTGCAGAAGGCATGCAGGTGCCCATGGAGACGATCCTTAACGTGATCCGCGGCTTCCATGCGGTAGAGCACAGAATTGAGTTCGTTGCCACCAAGGGCGGTGTGGATTATTATAACGATTCCAAGGGAACCAATCCCGATGCTGCCATTCAGGGCATCAAGGCAATGAGCAAGCCTACAGTGCTCATCGGCGGCGGTTATGACAAGCAGAGCGAGTACGACGAGTGGATCGACAGCTTTGACGGCAAGGTAAAATGTCTCGTTCTCATTGGACAGACCAGAGAGAAGATCGCTGAGTGCGCCAGAAAGCACGGCTTTGACAAGATCCGTTTTGCGGATACTTATGAGGAATGCCTGAAGCTGTGTACCGAACTGGCAGAGCCTGGAGATGCGGTATTGTTGTCTCCGGCATGTGCAAGCTGGGGCATGTTCCCGAATTATGAAGTCAGAGGACAGCTTTTCAAGGAATATGTGCATGGACTTGCAGATTAAAAGGATAACAAGTAATGACTGAAATAAAAATAAGGAGCAAAAGCACGCATGGCAGAAACACGCAGAAGACGTAAAAAGAAGCAACAATCGGAATACTTTTTTGACTACAGTCTGCTTTTTATTGTGCTTTTTTTGCTGGGCTTTGGACTGATCATGATTTATTCTGCGAGCTCTTACGAGGCGTATGATTCTTTCGGAGATACAGCGTACTATATGAAGAAGCAGCTGATCGCCAATATTATCGGGCTTGTATTTATGATCATCATTGCCAATATTCCGTATACGTTCTGGGAACGGTTCGCAACACTTGGTTATGTGGTATCCGTGGTGCTGATCTTCCTGGTACTGACACCGTTAGGCATCACATCCCATGGCGCAAGACGTTGGATTGGCATTCCCCACACCGGCTTCAATCTGCAGCCGGCGGAGGTGGCAAAGCTGTGTATGATTCTGTTCCTTGCAAGTCTGGTATGCAAAATGGGTAAGGGCGTACGCACCATGAAGGGCTTTTTCATTATGATGGGAGCACCATTGCCGATCGCGGCGTGCGTATATCTCATTACAGATAACCTGAGCTCTGCCATTATTATTATGGGCATCGCCGTTCTGATGGTATTTGTGGCAAGCCCGGATTACAAGAAATTTATCATCATGGGACTTAGTGCTGCGGCTGCAGCGGCAGTGCTTGTATTTGTTGCTGTGCAGATGGGAGATAAGGTTGGAACCTTCCGTCTGGCGAGAATACAGGCATGGCTGGATCCGGAGAGCCAGGCGCAGGATAAAGGTTTCCAGACCTTACAGGCGCTGTATGCCATCGGAAGCGGCGGCATCTGGGGCAAGGGACTGGGACAGAGCATGCAGAAGCTAAGCTTCCTGCCCGAGGCGCAGAACGATATGATCTTCTCGATCATCTGCGAGGAACTGGGACTGTTCGGTGCGATTGCCATTATCCTGATGTTCATCATGCTGCTGTGGCGGATGATGGTTATCGCCAACAATGCTCCGGACCTGTTCGGAGCCATGCTGGTGGTGGGAGTGATGGGACACATTGCGATCCAGGCGATCCTGAATATTGCCGTTGTGACCAACTCCATTCCGAATACGGGAATTTCCCTGCCGTTTATCAGTTACGGAGGTTCATCGGCATTATTTTTATTGTCGGAGATTGGGCTGGTATTAAGCGTGGCGAAGAGGATCCAGTTAAAGGAACTATAGAGAAAATACATATTAGAAGACATGGTACGAAACAGCGTATCCCTACATAAGATAAATGTATCTTTAAAATGGGGATGGTGCTGTATGAAGGAAATCCGGATACAGGGCGGCATGTCGCTGCAGGGAAAGGTACGCATACAAGGGTCTAAAAATGCGGCACTTCCGATCCTGGCGGCGATGCTTCTTACCAATGAAGTATCCTATCTTCAGAACTGCCCGCGTATTGCGGATGTACACCGTTTCGTGCACTTGCTGCGGGAACTGGGATGTATGGTACACTGGCAGAAAAATGGAATCCGGGTACAGCCGGGAGGAGAGGAACTTTCTCCCTGCGAGAGAGCAGAGGCAAGGAGAATGCGCGGTGAGGCGATTACCGGCATGCGCTCGTCCTTATGTCTGCTGGGGGCACTCCTTGGCAGATGCGGCTATGTGACCATGGAGCATCCGGGTGGATGCGTCATCGGAGAACGTCCCATTGATCTGCATATCCGGGCATTGGAGCAGATGGGGGTCGAATTTGCCGAAGAGGACGGACTGCTATCCGCAAGGGCAAAAGAACTGCACGGCGCACAGATCACACTGGATTATCCCAGCGTGGGAGCCACGGAGAATATTTTGCTGGCGGCGGTGAAAGCGTCTGGTGATACTGTCATCACCGGTGCTGCCAGAGAGCCGGAAGTGACAGCACTATGTGAATTTCTGACAGCCTGCGGTGCAGACATTGAAGGAGCCGGAAGCGCGGTGATCGTGATTCATGGAGGAAGAGAACTTCACGGAACCAGATATACGGTTCCGGCAGACCGGATCGTGGCGGGAACCTATCTGTTCGCCTGCATCGGATGCGGAGGGAATGTACTGCTGACCGGGGCACCCTGGGAACAGTTGGAAGCAGTGACAGTGGTGGCGGAGAAAATGGGAGCACAGTGTATCGTCTCTGAAGAAGGATTATTCCTACAGGCACCAAAGAGACCGAAAGCAGTCGGATATCTGCAGACAGGTCCTTACCCGGAATTCCCTACGGATCTGCAGTCGGCGGCGATGGCAGTGCTGTCAGTGGCGGATGGAATCACCGGCATTGAAGAGAATATTTTCGAGAACCGTTTCCGAATCGCAGAACCCTTAAATCGTATGGGAGCACAGATCGTTTTAAAAGACGGACAGCACGCAGTAATCACCGGAGTGGAACGCTTACACGGAAGCCGTATGGAAGCCTGTGAACTTCGTGGCGGGGCGGCACTGGTGATAGCCGCTCTTGCGGCAGAGGGCGAGAGCTTCGTGACGGGGCAGCACTTTATAGAACGCGGATATGAGAATATCTGCAGAGATTTCAGAGAATTAGGAGCACGGATCATCAGTGTATAGAGACCGAAGCAAAATTATCAGAAGAATAGTGATCATAGGTGTCCTGCTGCTTGCACTGGGCGGTGGCACCGTGGCAGTGCACTCCGTGTACACGGTCCGCACTGTGTATGTGGAGGGCAATGTACACTATACCGAGGATGAGATCAAAGAGATCGTGATGGCGGGACCATTAGGAGATAATTCCCTATACCTTTCCTTAAAATACAGGGACAGAGGTGTTCAGGATATCCCTTTTGTGGATGTGATGAACGTATCTATTCTGGCACCCGATACCATCAAGATCACCGTATATGAAAAAGCACTGGCGGGATATGTCAAATATCTGGATACTTATATGTATTTTGATAAAGACGGCTATGTGGTGGAGAGCTCCGGGATCCGAACTCAGGGTATTCCGCAGATCACGGGACTTTCCTTTGACCACATCGTGCTGGGAGAGCAGCTGCCGGTGGAAGATCCCCAGGTATTTGCGAAGATCATGGATCTGACCAAGCTGTTAAATAAGTATTCGCTGGCTGCGGACAAGATCTATCTGCATTCTTCCGGAGACATTACGATCTACTTCGGACAGATCAAAGTGGCAATGGGCAGCGACAACAGCCATCTGGAGGACAAGCTACAGCTTCTGCCGGGATTTTTGGAGAAGCTGGAAGGGAAAAGCGGGACTCTGCAAATGGAAAATTACGAAGAAGGTAAGGGTAAATTTACGTTTAAACCGGATGCGTGAAACATTTGTGAAACATTTTGAAAAAATAGGTTGCTAAATTTGTAAAATGATTATATGATAGTCTATGTGAAGTTGAAAAAGGTTAAAAGGAGGAACTAACCTTGCTGGAAATTAAGACGAATGACGCGGATGTAGCTGCCAAGATCATCGTAGTCGGTGTAGGCGGTGCGGGTAACAACGCTGTAAATAGAATGGTAGATGAGAAAATCGACGGAGTGGACTTTATCGGTGTGAATACCGATAAGCAGGCATTACAGCTCTGCAAGGCTCCGAAACTGTTACAAATCGGTGAAAAGCTGACCAAGGGTCTTGGTGCGGGAGCCAAGCCTGAGATCGGTGAGAAGGCAGCAGAGGAGAGTGCGGAAGAGATCTCTGCAGCTCTGAAGGGTGCGGATATGGTATTTGTCACCTGTGGTATGGGCGGCGGTACCGGAACCGGAGCTGCTCCGGTAGTGGCGAAGCTGGCAAAGGATATGGGCATCTTGACCGTTGGTGTGGTGACGAAGCCTTTCCGTTTTGAAGCAAGAGCCCGTATGGTCAATGCATTAAACGGTATCGAGCGTATCAAGGAACACGTGGATACCCTGATTGTAATACCAAATGATAAGCTGTTAGAGATCGTGGACAGACGTACCACCATGCCCGAAGCACTGAAGAAGGCTGATGAAGTATTGCAACAGGCAGTACAGGGAATCACTGATTTGATTAATGTTCCCGCAGTCATCAATCTGGATTTCGCAGATGTACAGACCGTTATGAAGGACAAGGGTATCGCTCATATCGGTATCGGTGAAGGTAAGGGCGATGATAAGGCTATGGAAGCTGTCAAGATGGCAGTGGAGAGCCCTCTGTTAGAGACCACGATTTCCGGTGCTACCCATGTTATCATCAATATTTCCGGAGATATCACCCTGGCAGATGCTTCCGATGCGGCAAGCTATGTACAGGAGCTGGCAGGCGACGATGTGAACATCATCTTCGGTGCTATGTATGACGAGTCCAAGTCCGACAGCTGTACCATTACGGTCATTGCCACCGGTCTGGAAGATAAAGCAAACAATGCGGTACAGAACCGTATGGGCGGAGGCTCTGCATTCAGACAGCCCGCTTCCCATATGACTCCGACCTCTCTGAAGGGAATGAATATTCAGCCTACGATGCCTACTGCACCTGCAGGACAGGGTGGACAGGCTCCGAGACCCGTACAGCCCGTACCCGGCATTCATAAGCCCGCAGATATCAGAAGCTCCGTTGAGGAGAAGTCTCTGAAGATTCCTGATTTCTTACAGAGAAAATAATACCTGGCGGTTGTTTCATCGAATAACAGAGCATAATAAAAGCCACGACACAGATCATTGTGTTGTGGCTTATTTTGCGTAAAGGTTATGCCGCCTTCTTTTTCTTATGCCGGGAGACGATTTTCTCACCCAGTACAAAGAAAGCGCCGATGGCACAGGGTAAAAGCATGGTGTCGAACCGGTAGAGCACCACAGCGGACAAGGCCTTTCCTTCCGGCAGAAGACGGCGGAACAGCAGGACGAACACCGCTTCCACAGAGCCGATCCCGGCAGGAGTGGGAATGACCCCGGCGAGAGATTGGCTTAAGGCAGTCAGGGAGAAGCATTGCAGTGCCGTGAAAGGAAGATCTCCTGCGACAGCAGAACCGGAAAATAGGATCCAGGGGATCATGTACCAGGTGCTGAATTTCAGGAGATTGCACAGGAACAGGCGAAGGAGCAGCAGAGGATCGCTTAAAAGAGCACGGCTTTCTGCCTGTAACAATGCCAGCTTGTGTCCTGCACTGGTAAGCTTTTCCTCCCGGGAGGGATGCTTTTTTCCAAGGCGGTGCGCCAGCAGGTTGCAGGCGGTCTGCATCCAGGGGACAGTGGCAACGGCTAACAGAGCGCTGGCAATCACACAGACACCCAGGAAGCCTAAGAGGATGTAACCCTGATAATCCGCAAAGAAACCGTGGATAAAGTCGTAGGTTGCAAAAAATAACAGCAGACTGTAGACTGCCATGGAAACCTTGTGAACAATATACTGGAAAAGATACATGCCGGTGGCATTGGGCACGGGGATGCCGGAACGGTTCAGGTAATAGATTCCGGCGATACCGGAGCCGCTGCCCAGTGTGGCTGTCTTATAGAAGGAGCAGTAGAAGGCGTTGCAGAACCCTTTTCGGTTCGTATATTCCGGGTGCGTTTTGTGCACGATGAGCCAGGTGATGTGACCTTCGCATACGTGATAGAGGAGCACAGTCAGGAACAGGCAAAAGATCACCTTCGGGGAGACTTTTGCAAGCTCTGTGAGCATATCTCCCATAGAATCCCGGAAACTGTAATACAGAATGCCAAGCAAGAGACATACGAACAACAGCTTTCCTATGAATTTTGCTCTCTTTTTAGTAGTATCTGACACCGCATTTTCTCCTTTAAAGAAAATAAAAATCTAACCTGATTGTCTCTCTTTTGCCTGAAAATGGAAAGAAACAGATCTCGCAAAACGTAGTCATTTTGATGCGGGAGTTTATCTTTTTTTTAGAATAAGGTAAGAGAATATCCATTGATTGTTGGACACAAAATGACTATGATTGTTTTATTATCACAGAACTGGACAATAATACAAAAAACTATAGTAACAGAACATAAGAGAGGGAAAACGTATGCAGGAAGTAAAAGAACCTAACAAGAAACCGTTCATATTTTATTATATGATCGCATTGATCGTAATTATCCTGATCAACAGCCTGTTGATACCGCAGATCGCACAGCGGGCGGTGAAAGAAGTAGACTACAATACTTTTATGCAGATGACTTATGACAAGCAGATCGATGAGGTGCAGATCCAGGACAACCAGATCGTATTCACAGCGAAGAATGACCAGACCATCTACAAGACCGGTCTGATGGATGATCCGGACAGAACTCAGAGGCTGTACGACAGCGGAGCACAGTTCTCCAGTGAGATCGTGGAAGAGGCATCTCCTATTTTAAGCTTCCTGATCAGCTGGCTGCTACCCGTGATCATTATCATCGGTTTCGGTCAGCTGATGTACCGTCAGATGACGAAAAAGGCGGGCGGTGATTCCATGATGTTTGGTATGGGTGGCTTTGGCAAGAGCAATGCGAAGGTCTATGTGAAGTCCTCCAACGGCATCAAATTCACAGATGTGGCAGGAGAAGATGAGGCGAAGGAAAACCTGACGGAGATCGTGGAATATCTGCACGATCCCGAGAAATATAAAGAGATCGGCGCTTCCATGCCGAAGGGTATCCTACTAGTAGGACCTCCCGGAACCGGTAAGACGATGTTAGCCAAGGCAGTAGCCGGAGAAGCCAACGTTCCCTTCTTCTCCATGTCCGGTTCCGAATTCGTGGAAATGTTCGTGGGTATGGGCGCATCGAAGGTCAGAGACCTGTTCAAGCAGGCGAAGGAGAAGGCTCCTTGTATCGTATTTATCGATGAAATCGATGCCATCGGTAAAAAGCGTGACGGCCAGATCGGCGGCAACGATGAGAGAGAGCAGACACTGAACCAGCTGTTAACAGAGATGGATGGATTTGAAGGCAACAACGGTGTTATCATTCTGGCTGCCACCAACCGTCCGGAGAGTCTGGACCCCGCACTGCTTCGTCCCGGTCGTTTTGACAGACGTGTACCGGTAGAACTCCCTGACCTGAAGGGAAGAGAAGAAATCTTGAAAGTGCATGCCCACAAGATCAAGGTGGCAGACAATGTGGACTTTAACAAGATCGCCCGCATGGCATCCGGAGCTTCCGGTGCAGAGCTTGCCAACATCGTCAATGAGGCAGCACTCCGGGCAGTCAGAGACGGACGGAAGTTCGCTGCCCAGGCGGATCTGGAGGAGAGCATTGAAGTCGTTATCGCAGGTTATCAGAAGAAGAACGCCATCCTTACGGATAAGGAGAAGCGGATTGTAGCTTACCATGAGATCGGTCATGCTCTGGTAGCAGCGAAGCAGACCAACTCCGCACCGGTACAGAAGATCACCATTGTGCCTCGTACCTCCGGAGCTTTGGGCTACACCATGCAGGTGGAAGAGGAAGGCAACCATTACCTCATGACCAAGGAAGAGATGGAGAACAAGATCGCTACCCTGACCGGCGGACGTGCCGCAGAAGAGATCGTATTCGGATCCGTCACCACCGGAGCTTCCAACGATATTGAGCAGGCAACCAAGCTTGCCAGAGGCATGATCACCCGCTACGGTATGAGTAAAGATTTTGACATGGTAGCGATGGAGACCGTGACGAACCAGTATCTGGGCGGAGATTCCTCACTGACCTGTTCCATGGAGACCCAGACTGCCATTGACAGAGAAGTGGTGGAACTGGTGAAACGCCAGCATGAGAAAGCAGGACAGATCTTGCTGGAGAACCGCGCAAAGCTGGATGAACTGTCCCAGTATTTATATGAAAAAGAGACCATTACCGGAGAAGAATTCATGAAGATTCTGAATTCATAAAATTTTTTGCTCAATCCTTCGGTTTTAGCATTTCCTGCCCCAGGATCATATGCGGTGCTTTTCCAACAGTCATACACACTACACTCCGGTGCAAATATTCCATTTCACCTGCACGTTTTTTTCAGGGTATCGATCGTTTCTTCATGGATTTTTCGGATCTCTTCCGGATCGATTCTTGCCAGAAGATACCTGACTGCGTCAACTTTGGGGATTTTTCCATTGATGCAGTTCCTCAACCTTTTTGACATGCTTTCCGGTGCGGAAAAAATAGTGTAAAAACTTTCATACTGCAGCATCAGAAACAGTAGCACCGGTCCCTTTGCTTGTCGGAATATATGCCTTGTGTCAAAGAAAGAAGACAATCAGATAAATCCGAGTATTAAAAAAGGATGGCAAGCGTGGTTGGGGAATCAAGAGTAATGGCAGCAGTATTTGGAGGAGGCAGACTTTGCGGGAACGTGATAGCGTGTTGGCGATAGCTTGAAACTATTGCTAACACGTTTTTTTATGTATTACACAAATTGCACAGACAGAATTATAATGACTTCCATA
>CAVJMX010000012.1:0-41328 GCA_963650795.1 Bacteroidales bacterium H4 | reverse complement strand
AACCAGGGCGTACTGTCTCTGTTACAGTAATCTCTGTAAAAGGTTCATAACAAACGTAATACAGGAGGAGCCGGTGCTGATGCACCGGCTTCTTTTATTATGATGTCGGGGTCAAAAGCCCCCGACATCATTCTATAGAAACCTCATAGCATAAGCGTAATGCAAAAAATGATTGCAAAACACAAAAATCTATGTTAACTTTTATTCAGAACGATTTTGTTAAAAACGATTTGAATAAAAATATTTTAGCGAAGATAGAGGTGGCTTTTATGTTTATCGGCAGAGAAAGAGAACTGGCATCGTTAAAGGAATTCTATGAAAAAGATGGAATTGGTATGACGGTGATATATGGTCGTAGACGCATTGGAAAATCTACTCTGATTACGGAATTTGTTAAGGATAAGAAGACTATTTTTTATACAGCCACAAAAGTCGGAAAAAATAGAAATTTGGAATTGTTTTCAATGCAGGTAGTTGATTCACTGATGCCGGGGGTGGAGAATATCAGCTTTCATACTACGGAGGCTGTTTTTGATTTTATCGATAAAAATATAGGGGACGAAAAGCTTGTGCTTGTGATAGATGAACTGCCATATTGGGCGGAGAGAGATGAAGCACTTTTATCTATTTTGCAAAAGTATATTGACAGAATATGGAATGATAAGAATCTTAAAGTGATTTTATGTGGTTCTGCACTCAGCTTTATGGAAAAAAAGGTCCTTAGTGAAAAGAGCCCATTGTTTGGAAGACGTGATTCCCAGATCAAACTGGAGGCATTTAATTACTTAGATGCAGCAAAATTTGTCCCGGAGTATTCTAATGAGGACAAGGCAATTTGCTATGGAATTACCGGTGGAGTTGCAAAATATCTTTCGATGATCGATCCCCGGAAGAGCATTGATGAAAATATTATAAGACTGTTCTTTAGAACAGACGGGTATCTATATGATGAGACAAGGAATCTTTTGACCCAGGAATTCTCAGATATAGCAGTTGTAAACAATATTGTTGAGCAGATTGCATCCGGTGAGAATACCCTTAATACGATTGCAGGGAAAATTGGGGAAAAAGAACAGACAGTATTATATTCGTTGGATAAATTGATAAATGTTGGACTGGTTGAAAAAAAGAAATGCATCACTGAGGAGAAGAATAAAAAGAAGACCCAATATGTTTTAAAGGACTATATGTTTAAGTTCTGGTATGAATTTATCCCGAAAGCAACCAGCGTAATTGAGATGGGGCAGGGTGAGATTTATTACGAAAAGGCAGTGAAGCCGGTATTACATTCTTTCATGGGTTCCGTGTTTGAAGAAATGTGCAGATATTATACATTAATGAAGGGAATAACCGGTGAGTATGGCTGCTTTATTACTTCTGTAGGTACCTGGTGGGGTGTGGAGAACGTTGCGGACAAAAATGGAGATATAAGAGCGCAATCTGCAGATATTGATGTTGCTGCCTTGTCTGATATAGATAAAGTGGCTGTGATTGGGGAATGCAAATTCAAGAATGAAAAGATTGATAAGGGTATTTATGAAACTTTAATTCGGAGAGGAAGGCGTATTACCGCTAAATATAAGATTTCAAAATATATTTTCTTTTCCCTATCCGGATACACGGATTGGTTTGAAACATTATCTGATGAGAATATATTGCTGCTTACGCTGGATTCACTTTATGAATAATGCGCCCTTTTATATGCAAATAATGTGCTGCAAACTACCGTAAGCTTATTCCCTACGCCGCAGGATTAATATCCGCGGCGGGTACATTGGGAGAAGCTGCCGGTGAGGCGGTTACATCCGGCGCAGTAGTCGCTTCCGGTGTAGCCGTAGGCTTTGCCTTTTCCAGGGATGCCTTGATCGCTTCCAGCAGTACCAGGGAAGTGTAGCGTGTCTCGGAAGAGTACGTCACCTGGCTTAAGTCCTGAGTCTCGCAGAGCTGCTCGCTTAGGGAATCCATGGTGGGCGCAAGCAGCGGATACATGGAGGTCAGGGTTTCACCCGGATCTGCCAGCCGCAGGGACGTGATGGCATGGTCATTTACAATGACCTCCACATTCACGGTCTCGCTGCCGAGGATCAGTTCCGTGGTATAGATCCCGGGGATATATGTATTGGCAGCACCGATATCGGCAACTGCTCCGGTGGAGACATCCTCCGTCTCCGCTTCCGCATCTTTTCCGGGCATAAGCAGCATCAACAGTAATATCAGGAACAGCACCCCCAGCGCGGCGAAGATTCCGGTATAGAGCAGTTCTTTTCTGCGAAGTACGACGATCTTTGTATTTGCACTCATTCTTAGTTCTCCTTGGAATGATGGGATGATCTTTATAAATAGTATGCGTAAGTTCCTTCCTATAGTACTGGATAGTACAGCAACTTCGGAGGCTTTGTCTCCCTTTTGTCCCCTTTTCTGTGCTATGATAACACCAGATCAGAGATGAGTGCAGAAAATGCACGGAAATGAGGAAAATATGAGTCTTGAAAGTGCGAATAGAGCTTATGAAATACTGCTTGGGGATGTGGAAGGCATCCGAAACGTACGTAACGGGCTGCAGCCACAGCTGACGGCTCTTCTGGAGGCTGCGGATCCCTTCTTTATCCGTTATTTTACAGGCTCTCCACAATTTAAAAATATGAAGCGGAGTCTGCAGGCGTATGCACAGCTTCCGAGTCCGGGGAACCGGACTGATGCAGATTTCACCGAACGCATCGAGGCACTGAAGGAGGCAGCAGGACAACTGTTGGAAAGTGCCAGTGCCTATATTCGATTGAAAGGCGGCGAGGGCAGAAATCGAAATGAAAGGAAGAGAGTGCAGGCAGCCAATGAGGTCTGTGCTTTTGCCAGAGACCAGCTGAGAAGCCTGAACAGTCTGTCCAATCATCTGGAGGATGTCGCAAACGAAGAAGAACTGCTTCAGGAGGAAATGCATAATCTGGAAGCCGGACGGAATCAGGAAGCTGCACCGGATCAGGAAGAAGTGCTGAATCAGGAGGCAGAGCATAATCAGGAAGTCGAGCAGGAGCCTGAAGATTCGATATACGAAGAAGGTATGGAAGCATACATGAATGCGGTCATGGACGGAGAAGTCAGGGATGATGCCGAGCTGGAGGATGTCTACAAGGAGAACTTCTATACGAACGCAAGACGCGCCATAGACGCCGGTTCTCCGGAGAAGAACAGCTGTATCCAGTATATTCTCCGGATACTGCGGAATATGTTCCTGCCGGATGATGAGACCTATGAGCGCCTGGGACTGACCGGGAAGCATGATGCAGAAGAACCTCTTCCGGAGAAGAGCACGAAGCTTGCGAAAAAGCTGATGCAATATATGACGACCCGGGAAATATTGTGTAAGGAACAGGAACAGCGGCTCTTGGAAGAGAAGACGGAGCCCTCCCTGATAGAGATCATGTCGGAGGAGATGGAGCCGGAGGCTTTCATATCCCTGGTGACAGAGACACCGTCCTTTCAGAAGGCACTGGAGCATCTGACCTGTGCGGGCATCTACAGCTTCGCAGCGGATGAGAACAGCGCAGAACTGAAGAAGCTGGCAGGAAAGGTGCGTGCAGAGATGCCGCAGGCTGCCAGACAGTACCTGATAGATCTGGGGGGTGAGAAGCCCTCGGCAGAAATACAAGAGAAGCCGCCCGTGAATCAGCAGACCGGCAGAAATATACAATTATAAGAAAAGAGAGGAAATCAACCATGCCAAATCCCGATGCACTACAGAACCTGACGAACAATTTTACAACCTACCTGATCCCGGAGGATCCGGAGCAGAGACAGAAACAGCTGGACGAAATGTTCCGGGTCTTCTCTGAGAACCAGACGAATTTTTACAGTCCGAATAAGACGAAGGATAATCTCCTGAAAGCATTGCAAAGCTATAACAGTCTGACGAAAGACGGACAACAGCTGAAAAAGGAAGAGTATGACGGACTTTATGCGCATCTGTTCTCTATCTATGATGATGTACAGCTGGATGATACGAACAAATATCCCACGGATGAACGAATGGATAGGAAGAAGAAAGAGGAAATTGAGTTCCCGAAGGAAAAGAGGGGACTGGAGAATTATATCTACGGTCTTCAGAAGCTGTGGGCATTTCTGAAGGTTCTGGCAGGGCAGGCAGCAGCAGAGGGCGAGGTTTATGGTGATATGGTTAGGAACGACTTCCTCAAAGTCTTTGATCCCGCTTACACCGACCACAAGAAACAGGCAGTACAGCAGGCACAGGAAGCACCCGCCCAACAGGATCCCGTTCCGCAGGCACAGGAAGCACCCGCAGATCCGGTAGAGAAGGCATTACAGACCTACAAGACAGTCAGAGATACTCTCCTGACAGAAGCAGCACAGGTGGTAAACGATTCCAAATCGACATATAAGACGAGAAAGCGCAGCTGGGACTCGTCAAAAAGCTGGGGGACCGGTACCCTGGATCTGCTGGAACGTGCGGATTCTGCTCTCAGAGCCTGTGACGAAAACAAGAAGAAGCTGACGGATAACAGGGACAAGGTAAAGCAGCTTCTGGAGCAGCAGGCAAAGCTTGCAGAAAAAGGAGTCCTTAAGAATATTGAGGAGGATAAAAAGAAGCTTCAGGAGCTGGATAAACAGCTGGAGACGACATACAATAGCTGGGAGGGCGAGCTGGAAAGAGATGTTAAGGCTCAAAAGGAGAGTCTGGAGAAGCAGGTCGATGAGCTGAAGGATGCCATGACAGCCTTTGAAGCTGCCGCAGCGGAGAAATTATACGTTACCAGCGGTCATGCAGAAATCTTCCATAATATCTCAATCGCGGTGTCAGAGTACCAGAAGGCTACTTCTGCGACAGAAAGCGACTGTGCAGCGAATCTGTACAAGGCATGCAGAGAATATCTGCATGCGCATACAGATAACGGAGTGTCACAGGAGGAGATCGGCGGACAGGGTACGCAGACCGGCAGAGTGCGTAAGGCAGCAGTGGTGAGACTTCTGGAGGTCATGGAGCAGAGAGCAAAAAATGAACGCAAGGAGTTCGTAGACGCCATGGAGAGCTATAGTCAGTATTTTAGGGATCATAACTCCAATATTGTATGTCCGGAGCTGGATTTTGACATGCTGAAGCGCTCTCTTGCAGAACATTCAAAGGCAGAGATCGGAGGAGACAACAAAGACCTCTCAAAGGAGCAGCTGACAGACATGCAGGCCTATGCGGAGCTCAATCAGGTCAAGGAAGGTTATCAGCGGAAGCATCAGGCTGCACAGAAGAAGCAGGAGGCAGCAGCAAAAAAGCAGCAGGCAAAGGCAGCCGGAAAACCTGTACAGAAGTAAATAAAGCGCAAAACGAAGGCTTTTCAAAGAGGCTCTGAACAGATGCATACGTTCAGAGCCATTTTGGATAAAAATGGGAGATACGATTATGACAGACAGAGAGAAACGATTTGCAAAGGCATATAAGAATATTAAGAAGATCACAGGTCTGCGATTTGATGAAAAGGATGCCAGACAGGTAGAGAAGGCTCTGAGCAGGATCTATATCAACGGACACAATCTGTGGAGCGGTATAAAGAGATGGGGATATCTGCCGGATGTCCTGTCGGATCACATCGTGGAGGTCGAGAGAGCACTGATGGAAGCCCGGGATGTGACGAATACTAAGTTCATCAGCATCATGGATCCGGACGATCCCCACGCGGTTCCACGGATGGTTCCTTATACGGCACCGCTTGACAGGGACGGACAGAAGCTGCCCAATGAGGGAAAAGTTGCAGAGGCATTTGCCAGGAAGCAGGAAGCCGCCAGAAAATATGAAGAGGATTTCAGAGAGCATCACAAGGAGAGAGTGGAACAGCTGTACGAGAGCCTGAAGAGCGGTAAGATGCCGGAAGCACCTTACCATAAGGCGTCGAACTTCTTTGATCCGGAGCTGTTGGATGAGAATGAGGTTATCCAGAAAAAGGCACGGATTGATTATCTGTCTACACGTACCTCCAATGCAGTTAACCTGTGTAACCTGATCCTGCTCAACCGAGGGTATACCGTCAGGGATCTGTCCGGTGAGTCGGAGGAAGTCCAGGCTGCCAGAAGAATGGTAGGCGGGGAGCTGCAGGAGATCATGTATGGTGATCTGTCAGTTCAGGAGTGTCAGACTAAATTCGCAAGTCTGGCGGAGGAGGCAGTGCATGGTCTGAGTATGCAGAGCATGAAGCATGTAGACTATTCCGATGAAAGCACCTATCGGAATGCCGTACATAACCAGTGGATCGGGACCATGTCCACCAATCTCTATCAGCTCTTTGAGAATCTTCCCAAAGAGATGAAAAATGACTGGTCAAAGAACATGGAAGAAGAGCTGGTACAGCTTAAGAATTTTACAGATGGTATCACCCAGATTGACTATCATCGTCTGGGCACAGATGGAGGTGCCGCTGTCCTGGGCGATTTTCTGATCGCACAGGTGCTGGTGGACCGGTGCGGTGTGAATTATGCCAAATATCGTACCATGCCCATTGAAGCTGCCAAAAATAACACACCCATCGGCTTTACCTTCACAGGAGCCGTAGATCCGGCAACCGGACTGCTGGAAGAGACCAGTGAAGAATATAAGCAGGCATACAGGCAGTTTAAGCAGACCGGCAGCACGAAGAAGTTCAAAGAACTGTTGAATGATTATGTAGAGACACATAAAGAGCTTGACGAGTTAAAATATTTTATCGAAGCGGAAAAAAATGCGGCGACAGCTTCCAGAGGGAAGAAGGTGCTGCCGGAGAATAACCGGGTCTCCGCATGGTTCGACGGAATCGATATGTCGCCTGTGGAATGTGGAAAACACCTGATGCAGGTATTTGACGGCGGCGGCAAGGGCGTCCAACAGACCGGCAGAATCGCCACGATGCAGACGATGTTTCTTGCCTATGGACTCATGGAGGCCGAGGAGAAGGGAC
Source organism: Bacteroidales bacterium H4 (assembly GCA_963650795.1). Classification (GTDB taxonomy): domain Bacteria; phylum Bacillota; class Clostridia; order Lachnospirales; family Lachnospiraceae; genus Acetatifactor. The sequence continues at coordinate 34,396 of CAVJMX010000012.1, read as the reverse complement.
AGCCGCTTAGCATCATGGATTTCCTGAACAATGAGGAATTACAGAAGGAGACCGGACGCAAGGCAGTGGCTTTCTTCGAGGCACATCCGATCCGCCCCGGAGAAGATGCACATAAGGCAGAGAATGTCAGAATATTCAGCCGGATGATAGCCACCCTGAACCGCAGCATCCTGGATCTTACAATTCGGGAATCTACTCCGGAGAATATGCAGCAGGAGGCCGCTCTGGCAAAGAAGCTGGGCGGAATTCTGGTAGACAGTCACCAGCTCAGAGATGTGGTGCCTGCTTCCATGCTGGACATTTTCATGCAGGAACAGGACGGAGCTGAGAAATATCAGGAGACTCTGAACCAGATCAACATTGCCAAATCGCTTCTCCAGGCTAAGAGAAGCCTCCTGACCGGACTGACAGCAGAGAAGAGAAGCATTAAAAATCTGATGGAATCCAAGGATATGGTGGAGGCATGCATGGGAATGAACCTCCTGCAGACAGAAGGAAAGGAGCTGCTGGGCAAGAAGATCGGAGCATTCCCTACGGATACAGAAACAGCGAAGAAGATTGATATCATGACGGAAACAGCATCCGGTGACGTGCAGACCTTTGCCAGGGAGACGGTAAAGACTCCTGAGGGCAGAAAACATTTCATCGAATATCTGACCTCCTTTGGTGCAAAAGATTCCATCAAAATGGAAGAGAAAATCGCAGAGACCGTTGTTTCTGTGCAGGAACAGAGCCGAATGATGGATGAGCTGCGTGCGCGTTTGGAGATTCTGAATGCCGGAGAGCAGAAGGCAGCAGCACCCTATGACTGGTCCGCTGAATTCACACCGGAGCAGTGGAGAGAACGACTGGACGACCTGTACAGGAAGATTGACGACAATGATCCTGCGCTCCTTCGCAGCTCCGAGGAATACAGAGCGTTGAAGAAGGGACTTCGTGATGCCAGGGCAGCAGTCAATGACAAAGAGGCCTTCAATAAGGAGATGGACAAGGTATTCAGCAATGCAGGACAATACCTGGAAAATAAGAGAGGCACAACTCTGGGCAAGCATTATGGCTGGCAGCGTCACAGCGCCGTGATGCATGTGATGGCTACGCTGGCGAACCGGAAGGCGGATATGCTGGAGCCGGAGGGTTTGGCGGATATACTGGGCAAGGGTGTGAATCCTCAGGAAAAGCTGGAGAACGGTATGGCACGTCTGGGTCTGTATCTGCAGTCTATCCGGCAGGAGGAGGATCCGGCGAAGGCTGATGAGAAGAGATTTCTGCTGGAGCGGGTGCTCAGAGAGCGCGGCAAAAACAGTGTCACCAGAGTGCAGCTGAGAAAACAGCTGGAGAAGCTGGATGCGAAAGTGGAGGCAGTCACAGATAAGAGTGCCCTGTACTCTAATCTGAGAGATGAGATCAGTAAGAGAGTAACCTCCCATATCGGCTTGAATACACAGACTGTCGCATGGTGCAAGCTCATGGGTGCCTTCGAACAGATGGCGAGAAACAGCACGGTACCACAGATCCATGAGCAGGCGGAGAACAACAAGGTGAAAAGAGTATCCATGCTGGGACGGATCGGCGCTACGGCATTGGAGATCACTACTCGTATCACTGATGTGGAGAAGCCGGAGAAGATCACAAGGCAGGAGGCACGGGTTGTCGTAGCTGCGGCTGCCATGAACCAGTTCCTGCTCAAACACGGTGAGAAGGACAAGCAGGCACTTGACATGTTCCTGAAGGACAAGCATACCGATGAAGATCTGTTGGAGAGCTTCCGGGGCAGCAATGATATCGTTCTCTTAGCGCATGCCAGAGGAAATGATAAGCTGCGCAAGATGGTATGTACCGGTACCGCGCGGGAATTAATGGGAGTAAACGGCAAAAGATATGCTCTGGGCAAGATGAAGAGCGATCTGGAGCAGAAGAGGATCACACAGATCCCTAAGCTGCAGCCGGCCCGCAATAATTCTATGGGAAAAGGAATGCCTTAAGTCAAAGGGCAGAACAAGTGAAACAAAAGATTAGTGCGAGATTAGAACAAGATAAGACCCCCGGTGGCAATAACCATCGGGGGTCTTATCTATAATCTGTGCGGCATTTTATTGACGCATCGCAGGCTTTACTTCCTTTTGGATATTTTTGTTCTGCACATTCTCTCTCTGCGGGGCGTCAGCCTGTTTCTCAGCGGCTACCGCAGCGAGGGCTTTGTCTACTGCGGTTTTGCAGAAGACGGGATTGGTGACCTTCGGGAAGAGCTTGTCTAATTTCGACAAGGAAATTTTATCCGTGGGTTCCTCCTCCATCGGAACGATTCCGCGCTCATAATCCACATCCTCCTTCTGGGTCAGGATATTGCGGACATCTTCAGTTTCTGCCAGCTTCCTTCTGAGCTTTGCATAGCCTTCCGGATCGTTTTGCTTTAACTTCTCCAGGCAGCCGGCTTTTCCCTTATGTGTGGAGCGGTACATCTGGCTCATATTGTCCAGCATATAGTCGCTGAGCAGCTCACAGGACATGCTCTGATCCAGTATATTTTCATCAAAAGCACTGTAGACATATTTCTTATTATCCAGACTGTTGACCAGTGCTACCATGGTTACAATATAGATTGCATCCTCCTGTACATCCTTAGGCTTCACGGATTCGATCATTGCGCGCAGGCTTCTTTTACTGGTGGAATCAGCAAGGTTCTGTGCAAGCTTTTCCTTGGCATTCGGATAGATCGTTGCAAGGCGTGCCAGCGGGCGTGTGGAAGCATTCAGATCTGCCTGACTGCCTTCCATATACTTCTTCTCCTGATCCATCATGCGGTCCAGGGCATCCTTTGCCAGCGCCTCACTGCAATATTCTATGGGAAGTACCGGTTCGGTCAGAACATCCTCTGCATTCGGAAGCTTCGAAAGCAGACTGGTAAAGTCATTCAGGGAGAGCCAATGCTTGCAGTTGTCCTTACCCTTGTCCTTGAGACCGGCGTTCTCTGCCATGGTATCCATGATGCTGGAATATTCGAGCTGCATGATAAAATCGTTGCGGTAGTTAACCGGAAGCTTCGCCAGTCTCTCTCCCTGCTGCTGGTACGGGTGATCCTCATCGAACTTCAGATCTGTTGCCTTGTCCAGCATAAGCTCGCTCATCAGTGCGTTCGTGGGACCGATTTCCAGGAAAGACTGATTGCTGAGGTAATCAAGCGCCTTGATCTGCTTCAACAGATCTGCCACAGCCAGATAGGATACCTGTCCGTTCACAACAGCTTTGGACATCATATCCTTCATGGTATCGGATTTCTTGAGGAAAGTCTTTATCTTATCCGCAGGGTCGTCGCCAAGCTCCATGTACGACTGAACATAGGCTTTCCGGGCGTCGGTCATTTCGCCATGCTCGTCAACTTCCTCAGCTCCCGCCTGGGCGTGATCTTTATTATCTTCAAAAAACTTCCTGACGCGGCTGGCATGGGAGGTCATCAGGGTCTCCAGGGGACCCGGTTCGCCGGTCTTGTTCTCCGCACGCTCGTGGCTTACCATGGCATCGAGAAGCTGACCGGTCAACAGCTCTGTGCACTGGTCGGCTGTCATGACGTTGGCAGACAGATCCACAGCATTTAAGGGGGTGTTGTTCATCTGCTCCAGCAGTACATTCATCTCTGCCATGGAGACGGGACTTCCGTCCGGCATCGCCTGCATAAAAGCATTCACCGTGTAGGACTGCATCAGCTTCTGGTGCAGAGCAGTGAAGATCGTGGGATGGTTCTTCAGCATGTCTGTGAGAGAACCGGGCTCCTCGGCGGTATGTTCGTCAGCTTCCTTGCAGAGTGCACGATAGAGGAGAACACCGCTTAAGACGGAACGGCATTCGTCGGAGCTGAGGGCATCTCCATGTCTTGTGTGGTCCTTCAGGGAATTGGTGATATGGGTACGGGCAAAGCTGGTAACTCTCGTATCTGCGTGAGTGTACTGTTTGTCGATCGCTTCCAGAGCCTCCTCACTGTAAAGCTCATCCTCATCATCGAATTTTATCTCCGGCATATCGTTGACCACGATATGCTTGTCCAGCAGGTCATTTAATTCAGCCTCCAGCTTGGCAGAATCCAGATTCATAATATCGTCCGGAAGCTCCCATTCATCATCGTCATCCAGGTTAAGACCCGCGGGGGCAACGGGCTGCTCCTTCGCCGGTTCATCACCAGCTTCGGCAGCGGGCTGCTCCTTCGCCGGTTCATCACCAGCTTCGGCAGCGGGCTGTTCCTTCGCCGGTTCTTCGTTCGCTTCGGCAGCGGGCTGTTCCTTCGCCGGTTCTTCGTTTGCTTCGGCAACGGGCTGTTCCTTCACCGGTTCTTCGTTCGCTTCGGTAATGGGTTGCTCCTTCGCCTGCTCCTTGGCAGCAGCCTCTGCCTGCGCAGCGTCCTGTGCCGCCTTGATCTGCGCTCTCAGCTGCACCGTCATATCAGATCTTGCGATCATGTGTTTTCTGGCAGCCTCATCGACCGGAATCAGCTTTCCGTAACGCTCATAGGTGAAATCCTTCAGCGTGGTACGTGCCTGTCTGGTCAGCTGCAGCTCCTTTAATTTGGCCTGGGCGAACTCACGGATCCTTCTGGCGGTTTCCACACGCTCAAGCTCATAGCTGCTGCGGTCATCATCATCGGTTGCTTCGCTGCCCTGTCCGGAAGCCTTCAGCATACCGGCATCCTTTTTATAGATCAGATATTTCTCAGTGTCCTCTAATAGCTTACGGAAGCGTGCCTCTGCCTCGGCAGGATCCTCTCCGGGCTGAAGCTCTCCCAGATTGCCGACCGCTGCCAGACTTCCCTTCATAGCCTTGAAGGCATCGGAGCTTCTTACGAACATGGAATCGGAATTCTCCAGCTGTCTGGTGAACAGCTGCTGCTGTTGCTTCAGACCGAAGTTGTACAGAGCCTCCGGCTTCTCATAGGTGAGATTCTCAGGACTGGGCTTACCATCCGTTCTTCTGCTGAGCACAATGGTTCGTCCGTTCAGCTCATAAGCTACCGGTGTTCCTTCTGCCAGAAGATCCGTAGCATCCTGTTCCGTTTTACTGGAATCAAGATGTGTATTTTTGGAGGTAAACTGTTCTCCGTAGGTGTTTACGGACGCAGGCTGCCCTTCATAACGGCTTGTGCTTCTTGCCGAGAGCCCGAAATTCTGCAAGATCTCATCGGCCCGGTCTGCAATGGGCATCGTCTTATTCTGGAAGTAAAAGGCAAAGTCCTTGATATAACAATCAAAGTCGGAAAAAACATTTCCACCGGCCAGAGGATAGTTCTGTACCGTGCCATTGTCCTTTACAACAGGATTATTGAAAAATGTCTGCAGCTGCTCCTCGGTATATTTATCGGAATGCCTTGCAGTAAACTCATCTATGACCTCCTGCTCCAGCTTCTTAGCATCGTACTCGGGAATAGGGAGACCAGCATCCTCGTCGAGCACATTCTGCCCTTCTACCAGGGAATCATAGACAGGAGCGAGACCGGTGGCCTGTGTAAAGTCATATTGCTCCATGGCATCGGGATCCAGAATGCTGTACAGAGGATTGGCAATCATACTGAAGCGGCAGATAGCAATACCGGCAAGATTCTCATAGCGCGTGGCATCACCGAGCACATTACGCTGCTCATCGCTAAAGCTCATGGGCATGCTCGCTTTATCACCGGTGCTCATGATATTGTTCAATTCCGCTAAGAAGTGGGAAGCCTCATTGACCTGCCAGAAATTGACAACCATCTGCTGCGGGGACAGAGAAGGATCATAATTATGTTCCGCTTTCTTTACAACTTCCACATATTCATTATAACGTTCCATGGTGACAGCGGCACGTCTTTTCGCATAGGCTTCGAAAATCGTATCAGCAGTCAGCGGCTCATTTTCAGGGACACTGTATTTTGTGCGGAAGGCAGCAGCAGACGCAGGATCTGCTGCCAGTATTTTCGCCTGCATATTCGCATGGGATTTCCAGTTTCTGTTACTGTCGAACAGGAAGGCAACCTCGTCATTCGCAGCCTTAAACTTATTCTGCTCTTCCGTAGAGATCTCCACACCGGGAACGGGACTTTTGAACAGTCGCTGTACATCGCGCTCGAATAAGGCACCTTTCTTTATATATTCCTGCATTCGTCCGCCTTTTGCGGATGCGAGGGTATACTCGATGAGAGCCTTGCGGACAGCTTCGGACTGTGCACTTCTTCTGCGCTGCTCGGAGGAGCTGAAGCGGGTCAGCCTCTCAGCCTTCTCCGGAGTCTTCCGGGGAAAATGCTCTATAAAATGAAGTGCATCCCTGGAGTTCTTGAAGGGCGATACCAATGTCTTCTCAAGGTAGAGATTTAACAGCTCTACGGTCTCATCACGGGTCATATTCAGAAGCTTTGACCGGCTGGAGATGGCATCTGCAATATTTTTAAGATTTCCATGTAAACTCATTGTAATACCTCCTGTAATTACAACAGGCTTCTGTTGTCAGACAGCCTGCATAGGTTCTGTAGGTTTCTTGTTGAGTTGACTATAACACAGGAAAGGGTACAAAAGGGAGACAATTTGCGCTTTTTTTGAAAAAAACGAATTTTCGCAGAATTTGTCTCCCTTTTGTGCCCTTTTCGGGTGTACAATGAGCTCAATAAAGCAAAACGCAGCAAGAAAACCATCAAAGGATTCGGAAGGAGAACAAATACTATGCCAAAGGATACGAATAAACAGATACAGCCACAGTTCGACAGAGAGACAGAGATTCTTAATAGAAGGCTTGCAGTCGATGCCGCAGTGAAGGAATGGCAGGCAGTAAGGCAAGAGCCGATCGACACAGCTTATAAGGAAGCTATGGCAACGATCCCGGCGAAGCTTAAGGAAGTAGAAGAGCAGGCGAAGGAAAGATGGACGAACAGAGAGAAAGAGATCAAGGAGATCTGGGAATACCAGAAGAAGAGAAACCGACGCGAATTTGAAGAGAAAAAGATCTCACTGAATGCTGACTATGCGAAATTAATGGCGGAGATCAGCACTAGATATAATATGAAGTCCGAACAGCTGGATCAGGAGTATATCAAGGCTTCGGCAGAGGTGGAGCGGCAGTTAAACGAGAAGGCCGTCCAGCAGAAGCAGGAAAAGGCAAAGCTGGAGGCAGACCTTGCAAAAGCTAAGAAAAATAATGAGAAAAAACTCAAGGAGATCAATAAGAACAGAGATCAGATTTTCCAGCAGATGGACGATCTGATGGTCGAGATCAACAAAAAGGGCAGAAAAGGCGAGAATACTAAGGACTTAGAGCACGAGTATGATGACCTGTATATGGTATTTAACACCCTGGGAAAAGAGATGTCAGTGCAGGTGTCCGATGAACAGTATCTGAATGACAAGATCGAGAAGCTGAATGCTTCGCTGGATCCTAAGAAGTTAGAAGAGGAAATGAAAGCACGCAAGACCCCTCTCTTCAATCAACGCAACGAAAAACGTGCTGCTCTGGACCGTGAGCAGCAGAAGGAGCTGACAGAGAAGAAGACAGCGATGATTGAGGAGATCGATAAGGCGGAAGAATGGCTGAAGAAGAATGAATGGCGTGATCAAAATCCTGTCTTCTATGCAGTGGAAAAAGATAAGAATGAAAAATGGGAACAGGACACGAAAGCTTACGAGGAGAAATTAATCACAGACGCAGCGAATCAGAAGAAGGAAGCAGCAGAAAAAGAGCTTCAGGAGAACAGTAAGAAGCTGCTCGACCGTATGTACCGCGGCGCAGACTTAGGTGTAGATGCACAGATCCTGACTACCAGCTCCAAAAAAGGCAAAAAGCCCAATACTGCGGAATTTACTGCAATGACTGACGCTTTGGATAAAGTGGTGAAGGCTGCAGGCAAGTGTGACCTGTCCGCAGAGATCGATGCCGAAGTGCATCAGAGCTGCCTGGATGCATACAAGCAGTGCCAAAACTATCTGAAGGCGAAAAAGGATGAGGGCTTCCTGCATAATTATTTCCGTTCCGGCGAGGGCAAGGAACGTATCCGCATGGCGAATGAAATGCTGACGAAGCTGAAGAACTTCTATCCGGAGCTTGAGCAGACACTGGAGGCCGGACAGGATGCGGTGAAGGAGCAGAAGGCACCTGCAAAGCCGAAGCATAAGGAGCCTCAGGTTGATGTCAAGGCAAAGGTGGATGCTGCCAAGGCAGAGCTGGCGAAACAGAATGGTAAGAAAAACGGTAAGAAAAATGGTAAAGAAGCCGGTAAAGGGAAGGAAAACCAGAAACAGAAGGTCAAGGCAGCCGGTAAGGGAAAGGCACACTAAAGGGATAATCAGGATACAGGAGGAAAAATAAATGCCCAGAGATCATATGAACGAAGTATTGAAGGCAATGGCGGGAGAATACCGCCAGGGAGAGCAGAACAGCCAGGAAGAGCTGGGAACCTACAGAGAACGTATGGTGGACAGCCTGAATGCAGAGCCGGATGAAGCCCGGTTCGCTGCTTTACTGCCGGGAGGATTGAAAAAATACAGAACAGACCGACAGGCACAGGAGATGCGCAGACAGCTCAGTGCGGAAATGAAGAGGAAGAAGGTGGGAGCCTTCACCTCACAGGTGACGAAGTGGAATCCTGCGATGCCCTTCCACATGAATCAGGCGAACAGTGCACTCTACTATTATCTGATGTCTTCCGGACAGCTGGGACTGGCTGAGGAATATGAGAAAACCATGGCACTTTCTACGGAGACACCGGAGGAGGCGGAGCGCCGCTTCCGTATCAGACATGATCAGACCCGGGAAGAGGCTAAGGAATCGGCACTGAATGAGCAGAAGGAAAGACGGAAGAAAAGAGGTGCCATGCTGGCCGGCATGCTGGAGCCACTGACCAGAATGTCTCCGGAGAATATCTCGGATCTGACGGATGAGCAGGCAGCGTCCAATTATGAAATGTATCATGCCATGCTGGAGCTGGTGTGTACCCTGAAGGAGCCGTTAGAAGCAGACGAAGCGGAAAGTGAGATCCTCTTCACTCCGGAGCAGCGGCAGATCTGTCAGAATGCGCTGACCTTCCTGGAACCGCTGACGAAGATCGAGCATCAGACGGATCTGATCTGCAATCCGTATTATCCTTACCTGGATACCAAGGCGGTATCTAAAGGCATGGAGCTGTCGGCAGGACGCAATGCAATGGCAGGAGCTTTTCAGGAGGGCGATGAATTCCTCCATATATTCGGGGCGGATATTGACAGTGCAGTCCTGGATGCAAGACGTGAGGCAACGAGACTGCTGAAGGAAGAGGTGCGAAAGCACGGACTGGATCCGGAGAAGGCAGTATATACCCGTATCGTGCAGGATTATGGCGAGACGGGCATCGACGACGATGGGATGCAGCCTGCCAAACAGGTGGAAGAGGAAATTGCACCGGACAGCCCGGCAGGGATGACCTATATCTATGGCGGCGGAACCATCCTCGCCACCCAGAACCGCAGACAAGTGAAGCTGCGCGTTACCATGGACCGTACCCATACGGGCATGGAGCGGGAGAATGAGGTAGACTGCGAATATACGCAGAAAAATGCGGCACTGAGCATTGAAAAAACGATCATCCAGCTCAGACTGCGCGGCGAAAATATCCGCTGTAACAGACCGGAGGGCGAGGAGCTGGATCTGAAGAATCCGGAGCACATCAAGTATCTGTACGAGGGCGGACCGGTCATCCTCACGGCGGATAATGCCCAGATCAAGATGAAGGTGAACCGCGACGACAACTTCCGTGTCACCTATGAGTACACACCGCAGCACGCTGTGATCAAGGCAGAGGAACGCCTGAAGCAGCAGGGAATGGAGAATGCGGAACTCACCTGGGAAGACGGCACGACCTTTGATCTGAAGGATCCTGAGGATCTGGCGAAATTCTGTCAGGGAGCTCCCGTGATCGCCACGAATGATCAGAAGCAGATACGTTTAAGCTATAATACCGCCGGACACAGCTGCGAAACAGAATATACTGCCCGCCATAAGGAGGACATCGCCATCGAGAATGCAGCCACCATCAATGTGAAAAACTGGGAGGGGCAGGAACTCTACCGGGAGCTGAGACATTCCTATAAGGATACCCTGAAAACGATCATCGATCAGGTTAAGGATGCTGACCCTGCATTGCTGAAGAGCTCGGACCAGTACAAGACCATGCGCCGCAGACTGAAGGAGCTGAAGGAGCTGTTAAAGCAGGATGCCATCGAGAAGCCCGGCAGCGAGAAAGCAGCTGAGAACAGGCGCAGGCTCAAGGACCTGACCGTCAAGCTGTATAATGATGCCAACGAATATCTAAGATATAAGGGCGCAGGTACCACAGACTATGCCCGCAGACGTGTGGCAGCAGCCAAAGCGGTGAAGGAATTCGCAGATGAACAGTTAAATCGTCTGACGAGCCTTGCTTACATAGATACCATGCTCCGCAATGCGAAGGGTAAGGAATCTCTGGAGACACTGATCAACAGAAGAAACCGTACCGAGGAGGAGAAGTTCCTGGAAGCAGGCAAAAGCTTCGCCATGGGAAAAGACATGATGGATAAAGGACGCATTGACAAGAGACTCTGGCTGATCATGGCTGGTGGTACGCAAAAGGATCTGTATCACAGGCTGGGTCTGGACCGGGCAGGCGGTCGAAGCACTCCTCTGACCAAGAGAGCACAGGAGCAGGCAGCAAGCCTCATGGGCTATATGGTCATGAAGACGATCTACTCTGAGGACCGGAGAAAATACAGTGCAGACCAGACGGAGAAGAGTCCGGTTACACAGCTGATGGAGAGGGAAGATATCCGTTTAGAGAGTACGCTGAAGCTGGTCACAGAGACACCGGCATTTCAGGAGAAGATTACCGGTCTCACCAAAGGCGGACTGTACCGCTTCGTGACAGAGCCGGATCACAGAGTCCTGAACGAGCTGGCAGAGGCTGTCAGAGGACAGGTGACGCAGAAGGCAGCGGACAAGGTAGTCGAGGATGCACAGAAACAGGAGCAGGAAATGAGAGACAAGGGCGTCAAGCCTAAGGCTGTCATCATCCGGTAGCAGATACCGGCACAGGATGCAATGGAAGACAGATACAGGAGGATACGGAAATGCCGAAATTATTCATGAGTGAAGTACTGAGAGAGATGACAGGAGAATACCGCAAGGGCGAGGGTCACAGCAATGAGGATCCTGCAGCTTTCAGAAAGCGGATGATAGAAGATCTGGAGGATGCACCGGATGATCAGCTGTTAGATGCTCTGTTGCCCGAGAAGCTCCAAAAATACAAGACCGATGCGAAGGACTACGAGGAACGCAGACAGCGCAGCCAGCGCATGCGGGAGAAAAAGGTGTATGCCTATACGGCACAGATCGGCAGAGAGCAGCATAATGTGCCTGCCGAGGCGAAGCTGTTAGAAGGTGTCGTCCACGATTATCTGTTGAATGCCGGCAGACAGGACCTGATCGATGAATATGATAAGGTGATGGAGCTTTCCTCGGAGACACTGGAGGAAGCTGCGAAGCGTATCTATGACCAGGACAAAAGCGGAGACATGGACCAGGATGACGCCTTAGATGCGGCGATTGATGAACAGCATCAGGGACGCTATGACAGAGGTGCAATGCTGTTTAAGCTGCTGGAGCCGTTAAAGAACCTGACTCCGGATAGCCTGGAGGATCTGCCGGATGAGGAAGCAGAGAAAAACTATGCCATGTATCATGCCATGCTGGAGGTGCTGCTGGTCGTAAAAGACCGGTTGGAATATAAGGGCAAGGAAGACAGTGAGATTATTTTCACTGAGGACCAGAAGAGAGAGGGCGAGAGCTTGCTTGCATTTATTGAGCCTCTGACGAGAATCGAGCACCAGACCGATGTCATCAGTAATCCCTATTATGAACGGCTGGATACCCAGGCGATCTCAAAGTGCCTGGAGGTGACGTCAGGCTCTCACGAATTGGCAGATGCCTTTAAGACAGGCGGGGAAACGCTGCAGCTTCTGGGCGGAGATCTGGACAGAGCGGTCACAGACAGCAGAGAAGAAGCAGTCAGAAGAGTGAATGCAGAGCTGCGGAAACGTGGCTTCATACCGGATACTTCTTTTTTCACCCGTATTACAGATGCAGGGGTCGAAGAGAGATTCTATCCGGAGAAGACAGAAGGAATCAATTATATCTATGGCGGCGGCCGTTTCTTCGTTGAACAGTACGACAGACAGGTGGAGTTTCATGTCGAGCTGGACAGGGAGCATACCGGAACACAGCGGAACAATGTCATACAGTGTGAACCGACACATAAAAATGCTCTCCTGAGATTCAAGAAGATGATCAGTAAAATTGGACTGGGAGGCAGAATCCTCTATGAACGCCTGGATGGAACCCGGATGAAGCTGAATACTCCGGAGGATATAGAATATATCTACAACGGCGGAAAAGTCGTGGTCTCGACAGACAGGGAACAGATGATTATGTCGGTAGACTCTGCGAACAATTATAAGATGTCGAGAGAATACACACAGAAGAATGCTTTACTCAGGGCAAGAGACTGGCTGAACACTCGGTCGATGTCGCCGGACAACGCAGAGTATACCAGGGAGGATGGAAGAACCGTCAACCTGGAGGATCCTAAGGAGCTGCAGGAATTCTGCGCAGGAATGCCTGTGATCGTCACCTATGAGGACAAGCAGGTGCGCATGACTTATGATGCAGCTAAGGGCAGTGTGAAGGCGGAATATACGGCGCGTCATCAGGAAAATCGTGACATGGATGCTGCCGCGGATGCCACAGAGAGAAGATGGGAGGCACAGAATCTCTACAATGAACTCGCAGAGTTCAGCAGAGATGGACTGAAGGCGGTCGACGATCAGGTCAAGGCTGCTGACCCGGCACTGCTCAAGAGCTCTCAACAGTACAAGAGCCTGCGCAGCAGCCTGAAGGCACTGAAGGAGCTGTTAGAGCAGAATGCAGACGAAGAGCCTGGAAGCGAGCGCGCCAAGGAGAACCGGCGCAGACTGAAGGAGCAGGCAGGTCAGCTTTTCATGGATGCCACCTCTTACCTGGAGTATAAGGGAGAAGGTACTACGGATTATGCCCGCAGGCGCGTGGCGGCAGCTAAGGCAGCGCGTGCCTATGCAGATAAGCTGCGCAAGAACCTGGATGCCCTGGTTACGGTGGAAACACTTTTGCAGAAGGCAGATGGCAAGGCAGCGTTAGACACCCTGTTGAACAAAAGGAATAACACCGATGAAGACAAGTTCCTGGAAGCTGGCAAAGCCTTCATTGCACAAGAAGGCAACGATGCTGCAAAAGACCGTGTTGCCGACAGACTCAACAACCTGCTTGACTGCAGGCAGAACGACGAACTGTATCACAAGCTGGACCTGGATCTGCCGGGCAGCCGTAGGACACCTCTGTCTGAGAGCGCACAGAGACACGCAGGAGAGCTTTTAGGATTACTGGTTCTGGAGACTCTGTATCGTGATGATCTGAAGAAATGCGGTGCGGACCAGGCACAGAAGACCCCGGTCACTCAGCTGATCGAGAATGACAAGATCGCAATCGACAGCGTCCTTGGGCTGATTACAGAGACACCGGCATTTCAGCAGAAGCTTGCCGGACTCACCAGAGCCGGACTGGAGCGTCTCGTGACAGAGCCGGATCACAGAGGTCTGAATGAGTTGGCAGAGGCAGTCAGGGGACAGGCAGTGCAGAAGGCAGCCGACAAGGCAGCCCAGGATGTCAAGAAGCAGAACCCCAAGGCTGTCAGCAAGTAGTATGAAGGCATCAAAGCCGGGGGCTTTTGCCCCCGACATCATAGAGACAGGAGGATACGGAAATGCCGTCGAAGAAGAGAATTGTACCATCCCCGAATACGGATTCCTTACTGGGAAGTCTGAAACTCAGTTACCGTAAGGGAGAAGGCAGAGAAGAGGAGACACCCGAGCAGCTCAAAGAGCGTATGCTGAAGGCAATGAATGAGGAGCTGACATTTGAAGAGCTGGAGCAGGCACTGCCGGAGGAGTACAGACAGTATCTGATCCGGGATCCAGAGGTTCAAAAAGAGAGAGAGGCAGTCAGCCGGAAGGTCAGAGATATCAGAGCCGACTCTGTGCTCGGTTATATCGGTAAGGATCAGGATGAGCCTCACCCGATCAACCGCTCCGGGCCATCAATCCAGGCATATCTGAAGCGAAACGGACAGGAGGAGCTCGCTGCCGAATACGAGAAGGTGATGGATGCAAGCCCCGAACGTCAGAAAGCACTGGAAAATGCTGGAGGCTATGCAGAGAACAATGTAAGCCTGGCTGCATACGACCGTGGACACATGATCGCAAGAGTGTGTGAGCCGTTTCAAAACTACACCATAGAGAGCATCCTGAATATGTCACCGCAGGAGAAGCTGGCACATATGGAGGAGCTGCTCATCATATACAGTATCGGAATGAATACAGAGACGATACTGAATCAGCGGGAGAGAGACAGAGTGCACAGCCTCGTCAAGTTCAGCGCCCCGGACAGAGAGCTCTGTAATCATGTGCACGACCTGATGGATGTGACAGGAACTGTGACAGCGATGGCAAATCTGATGACCAACCCCTGTTATAAGTATCTGGATCTGGAGAGACTCTGCAGGGAGCAGGATTTATTAAAGCTGTCAGAGAAAAGCGTTGATTTTATCACGAAGCACGAAGGTGCCATCAGCAGACTGGGGCAGGAGCTTGGCGATACAGCAACGAAGGTGCAGAGAGAGAATGGCATCCGGATCGAGGAACAGCTGAAGAACCTTGGCATGAACATGAAGGAGGCTGTATGGACCAGACCGGACGGCACCAGACTGACCACCGAGGGCATGGACGGAATTAGTTATATCACAGAAGGAAAGCCCGCCATTGTAACAGACGGTAAGCTGAAGTATACGGTCGCAGGCGGCAGAGGACAGGAGATTAAGGTCAGACCCTATGTTCCGGCAGATGACAGAATCCCCAGACTTGGCAGAAAACTGAAGGAACTGGGCTTTGACCCGGAGCTTGCCATGTTCGTCACGGCGGATAGGAAACTTTTCGATCCGGCCAACGAGAAGGATGCGGCAGCTTATGCGGAGGGTAAGACGATTCTGGTCACCCAGGGAGACAGACAGATCATCATCCAGGGCTGTGACAAAAATGGTGACCCTGCATGGGATTACACCGGTTTCCATTATACCAACGAATATCAGCGCCTCCAGGCGGACAACCGTGCCGCAGAGGCTTCGGCGCAGCAGCAGGAGGAAGCAGGCAGACGCCAGATCACAGATCACACGCAGCAGATGGCAGAGGCTGCTTCAGTAGTAGAGACGACGAAGACCAGACAGCTGGCAGGTGTCCGCAAGGCAATCCGTAAGGCGGAGTCCATCTTCGTCAAGGGTTCCCCGGAGTTCCGCAGTATTAAGGCGGCGCTGAAAGAATATGCACATATGCCGGCGATCGATGCAAATGATCCGGAGAGTGTGGAGACAGTAAAGCAGCTCCTTGAGCAGATCAACCATACTGCGCAGACTTATCTGGGCGGCAAGGAGGGCGACGGTACCACGCGCCTGGAGCGTAAACGTGTCCGTGCAGTGCGTCAGGTGCAGCAATTCGTACAGCAGCAGCTGGAGCAGCTGGGCGTCGTAGAAGAGCATGAGAATGCAATCACCGCACAGGAACAGGCAATCGATGCACGCAGAGAGAGCATACAGAAGAGCAAGGCGAAGGAGGAAGAGCTCCGCGAAATCATGCAGCGCTACTGTAATAGCTTAAGTAAATGCGGCTTCCGCATGCCGGAGAATGTGCAGAAATTTTATGAGGAAAAGACGAAGCAGAAGTACTTACAGGGGACACAAAAGCTGGCGGATGCGGAATATCCTGTAGAGACACCGAATACGATGGCTCTGGACGGAGAACTTCTGGATATTCTGGAGCAATATCAGCAACAGGCAAGTCCTGAAAGCTGGAATGCGGTGACTCCACTGACAGGAGAGATCAAAAAGACGGCTGAGCAGTTGATGCTGGATATGACTTTAAAGACAGCCATCCGCAATGACCAGTACGCCCATCCGGACAATCCCACTGCCGGTGCAATCAACCGACTGGCAGAGAATCTGGAACTGGCAGAGATGAAAAAGGTGGTAAGAGAGACTCCCACCATGAAGGCACTTCTGAAGGATCTGAGCGGGCAGAAGCTGGTAGAGTATGCGTGCGGGCAGTCTGCTCCGGCACAGAAGGAGAAGCTTCTGAAGGTCATGAACGAGATCCCCGGTACCGCCCTTACCATGCTGAAGGGAATGCCGGAGAATGCAAGAAATCTGAAACTGATTGCAGGACTCAGCGAGCAGAAGGTGCAGAAGCTGCCGGTAATGTAATTGTCTGCTTTTCAAAAAAACTTTTCCTTGCAACTCCCATATAAATAGTATAAAATAGACCCAGTGTTCTGATATTACAATAAAACGCACAAGGGGGTGCATGCCGGGAGGCATGCACCCTTTTTTAAGCAAATAATATGCTGGAAACTTCGCATTGACAAGATAAAACAGGTATTGTTATAGTTAATTATAAGTTTTTCACGGATGCGCCCGCCCCGTGGAAAAACAGCAGACAGGCGGCGCAGAAACGAGGGTAACGATGAACAATTATACCAAGGAAGATATCATCCGTCTTGTGGAAGAAGAGGATGTGGAGTTTATCCGTCTGCAGTTCACGGATCTGTTCGGCAATCTGAAAAACATTGCAGTGACAGCCAGTCAGTTAGACCGTGTTTTAAATAATAAGTGTATGTTTGACGGTTCGGCAATCGATGGATTTGCCCGGATCGAAGAATCCGACATGTATCTGTACCCGGATCTGTCTACCTTAGAGATCTTCCCCTGGAGGCCCCAGCAGGGAAAGGTAGCACGTATGATCTGTGATGTCTATCGTCCCAACGGGCAGCCTTTTGAAGGAGATCCCCGCTATGTGCTGAAGCGTGCGGTGAAGCAGGCAGAAGAGATGGGATATACCTTTGAGGTAGGACCGGAATGTGAATTTTTCTTATTTAATACCGATGAAAATACCATGCCTACGACCAACACCCATGAGCAGGCAGGCTATTTCGATATCGGACCTTTGGATTTCGGCGAGAATGCGCGTCGTGAAATCGTCATGAACCTGGAGGATATGGGCTTTGTCATTGAGGCATCCCACCACGAGATGGCTCCGGCGCAGCATGAGATTGATTTCCGATACGATGAGGCATTACATACCGCAGACAACATCATGACCTTCAAGATGGCAGTGCGAACCATTGCGCGACGCCACGGTCTGCACGCTACTTTTATGCCGAAGCCCAGGTTCGGTGTCAACGGATCCGGCATGCATATCAACATGTCCATCCAAAAAGACGGAAAAAACATATTCCAGGATGCATCCGATCCCAACGGTCTGAGCAAGGAAGCTTACTATTTTATCGGTGGTATCATGAAGCACATCAAAGGAATGGCAGCCATTACGAATCCGCTGGTGAATTCCTATAAGCGTCTGGTGCCCGGCTTCGAGGCACCGGTCTATATTGCATGGAGTACGACGAACCGCAGTCCTCTGATCCGTATTCCGGCTACCGCAGACGGAGAGGGAACCCGTATCGAACTGCGCAGTCCCGACTCCGCAGCCAACCCGTATCTGACTCTGGCAGTCTGCTTAAGCGCCGGTCTGCAGGGCATCCAGGAGAAAATCGATCCCCCCGCAAGCATCAATGCGAATATTTTTGCCCTGACCGCCGAGGAGCGTAAAGAACTGCACATCGACCAGCTGCCCGGCACTCTGTTAGAGGCAGTGGAAGAACTGGAGAAGGATACCTTTATCCAGGATGTTCTGGGAGAGCATATCGCCGGAAAATACATCGATGCCAAGCGCAAGGAGTGGCATGAGTACCGTTCCCAGGTATCCGAATGGGAGATCCAGGAGTATCTGTATAAGTATTGATAAAATCCTTTCTTTTGTAATGACAGGAAAAAAAGACAGAAGAAAGGAGGTGGGCGAATGACGAACATTATTGTCGTGCTGCCGAAGCTGGAGGAAGCCAAGGGCGTCAAAAATATCCTGGTGCGCAGCGGTTTCCAGGTCACGGGTATCTGTACCACGGGCACCCAGGCGATCAGCCAGGCGGACGGACTGAATGACGGAATCGTGATCTGCAGCTATAAGCTGGCGGATATGATATATACAGAGCTTCATGAGGATCTGCCGGACGGCTTCGAGATGTTATTGATGGCATCCCAGAATCTGATCAGTGAATGCTACGGCAACGGTATCGTGTGTCTATCCATGCCGTTAAAGGTTCAGGATCTGATCAACACCGTGAACCTGATGGTGGAAGGTGTGGAGCGTCGCAGAAGAAAACGCCGCATGCAGCCGAAGGTGCGGAATGCAGCGGATGAAAAAGCAATCAAAGATGCCAAGGAACTACTGATGGCGAGAAATCATATGACGGAAGAAGAAGCCCACCGTTATCTTCAGAAGACCAGTATGGACAGTGGGACGAATCTGGTGGAGACGGCACAGATGGTGCTGTCCATGATGACGGAGTAAATAGGGCGGCACGGAAAGAGTGATCGTATTCCGGACGACACAGGCAATGAATGTGAAGGAGAACAACGGGAGGAACAGCAATACATGAAATTTACAAAAATGCAGGGCTGTGGCAATGATTATGTATATGTAAGCGGCTTTACGGAGAAGCTTTCCCAGGAGGAAAAGCCCGAGATCGTAAGAAAGCTAAGCGACAGACATTTCGGCATCGGCGGTGATGGCGTGATCTTCATCAATCCGGCAGAGGAAGCGGATTTCGAGATGGAGATGTACAATGCGGACGGCAGCCGCTCGGAGATGTGCGGAAACGGTATCCGCTGCGTGGCAAAATACGTCTACGATAAGGGACTGACGGACAAGACAGACATCACCATCGTCAGTGCCGGGAAAATAAAATACCTGAAGCTCACCGTGGAGGGTAAGACCGCCACAGACAGAGGACAGGTAACGCTGGTAGAGGTGAATATGGGTAACCCGATCCTTGCTCCTGCAAAGGTGCCGGTGACGGCGGAGGCGACGCAGGAGACAGCAAACGGTCCGGCTGTGGTAAACGCACCGGTTACCGTGGATGGTACGGAGTACCGCATGACCTGTGTCTCCATGGGCAATCCTCACGCCATCGTATTTATGGAAGGGGTAAAGGATCTGGACATTGAGAAGATCGGTCCGAAGTTCGAGCATCATTCCTGCTTCCCGAACCGGACGAATACCGAGTTCGTAGAGATCCTGGACCGGAGAAATGTGTTTATGCGCGTCTGGGAGCGAGGCACCGGAGAGACCCTTGCCTGCGGTACCGGATGCTGTGCTACGGCGGTGGCATGCGTGTTAAATGGTTTGACGGACGAGGAAATAACTGTTAAACTATTAGGCGGTGAACTGCACATCAAATGGGATCGTAAGGAGAATCTGGTATATATGACCGGTCCTGCGAAGATCGTATTTGAGGGTGAAGTGGACCCGTACTCCGTCTAAATCAGATTTTGAATCGACAGCAAGGTGACAGCAATACTGCACCAAGGATAATAGAGAGGAGAACGTACTATGTTTAAAGTAAACGACAACTATTTAAAACTTCCCGGAAGCTATTTATTTTCCACCATCGGTAAAAAGGTAAATGCTTACTCCGCCGCTCACCCGGACAAAAAGATCATCCGTCTGGGCATCGGTGATGTGACACAGCCTTTGGCACCCGCTATCATTGATGCACTGCACGGTGCGGTGGATGAGATGGGAAAAGCGGAGACTTTTCATGGTTACGCTCCCGACCTTGGCTATGAGTTCCTGCGCAATGCCATTGCGGAGAACGATTATAAGGCAAGAGGCTGTGAGATTGCACCGGATGAGATCTTTGTATCGGACGGAGCAAAATGTGACTGCGGCAATATTCAGGAGATCTTCAGCCTGGACAATAAGATCGCGGTATGTGACCCCGTTTACCCTGTATACGTGGATTCTAATGTCATGGCGGGCAGAACCGGCACTTATGATCCGAAGTCCGAGACCTGGAGTGATGTGATCTATATGCCCTGTCTGGCAGAGAACGGTTTTGCACCGGAGCTGCCGAATAAGACCCCGGATCTGATCTATTTATGCTTCCCCAACAATCCTACCGGTGCCACTATCACCAAGGCACAGCTGCAGGAGTGGGTGGACTATGCGAATAAAGTAGGCGCTGTCATCCTCTACGATGCAGCTTATGAAGCATACATTTCCGAGCCGGATGTGCCTCACAGCATTTATGAATGTGAAGGAGCCAGAACCTGTGCCATTGAGTTCCGTTCCTTCTCCAAAAATGCCGGCTTTACCGGAGTGCGTCTGGGCTTCACTGTGATCCCCAAGGACTTAAAGAGCGGGGATGTCAGCCTCCATGCACTGTGGGCAAGAAGACATGGTACCAAATACAACGGAGCACCCTATATCGTACAGCGTGCCGGTGAGGCAGTATACTCTGCAGCGGGCAAGGCACAGCTGAAGGAGCAGGTTGCTTACTATATGAACAACGCGCACTATATCCTTACGGGCTTAAAAGAAGCGGGATTTACCGTATCCGGCGGTGTGAACGCTCCCTATATCTGGCTGAAAGCGCCGAACGGCATGACCAGCTGGGAGTTCTTCGATTATCTGCTGGAAAATGTCAACGTGGTAGGTACGCCCGGATCCGGCTTCGGACCCAGCGGAGAACACTATTTCCGTCTGACGGCTTTCGGAAGCTACGAGAATACCGTGGAGGCAGTGGATCGCCTGAAGAAGATCCAACTGTAATACCTGATCCCGGGCAGGATAACGGAAAATGCGGATGCCTCAGGGGAGGTCTATAGGGAGAGTATGTGCGGCTGCTTAGAAATAGGCAGCCGCTATTTGCCATATGTGCCCTGAACGCACAGTGAGAACGAAAATGGGAGAAATCATGCAGGAAAAGCAGAAAAAAATAATTCGTTGGAGCAGCCTGGTACTGATACTGGTGACGACAGTCAGTGTCTGGTATTTGAATTATCTGACCGATTTTATGATGGACGATGAATGGTATTCCACTTTACTGTATTCGGATACCCCGATACAGAACATCAGTGACATCATCCATGCACAGATCTGGCACTATTTTAACTGGGGCGGCAGAAGCATGGCGCACGGACTGCTGCAGCTGATACTGTTATGCGGGGAACATTGGGCGGATATTTTTAATACCATCATGACACTGTTGCTTTCGTGGCTGATCTGCAAAGTGTCCGGCAGACGCGGACTCCCGTATTTTCTGGCGGCAATGGGGATGATACTGGGACTCAATGCCAACTGGAGAATGAGCATGTTCTGGGAGGCCGGAGCAGCGAATTATCTGTATATGGCAGGCTTCCTGCTGGCATATTTATACTGTTATCTGCACTATGAAGACCGCGGGGAGAGGAAGCTTCCGGGAATCACGCTGTGGATCCTGCCGTTAGGACTGATCGCCGGATGGAGCAATGAAAATATGGGACCGGCTGTATGGATCGTAAGTCTCCTGGTGATGCTTTTCAGACGTAAGGATCATAAGAAGATCCCCGTATGGATGTATCTGGGCAATATCAGCTGTCTGGCGGGAAGTATTCTGATGATCGCGGCACCGGGCAATTTTGTCCGAAGCGAAGAGACGGCAGAGAATACCAGGGGGCTTCTGTGGAACCTGTATCTGCGCTGTTACAGTGAGGCGAAGGGAGCCTTTGAGTATCTGTTCCCCACGCTTGTGCTTACGGCGGTGCTGCTTGTGATCTGCGCAGGCATCCTGAAAGAAAAGATCGGCAAAGAGAATGTGCTGTTATTAGTGGGAGCACTGTTATCCTGGGGTGCGATGATCCTGTCTCCTCATTACCCTGACCGCGCCTCCTTCGGAACTATGGTATTACTTATCTGTGTTATTCTGTCCCTGGCGGGCAAGGCGGTGGACAGGCAGAAGGAAAATGCATGGATGTACTATGTCTGTGGCTTGTTCGTATGGCTGCGGGGAATGTATTTTCTCATGGAGTACATGGGACTTTTTAAAGGGTGGATCACCTGAGAAGATTGAGGAGAATAGGAAAACGAAATGAGAAAGGAGCCGGTGCATGGGCGAAAGTATATTACAACTTCAGCAGATCCGGAAATCTTTTGACAATACAGAAGTATTAAAGGGCATTGACTTAGAGGCTGCGCAGGGAGAATTTATCACCCTGTTGGGTGCCTCCGGCTGCGGCAAGACTACGACCCTGCGGATCATTGCGGGGCTGGAACTGCCGGATAGCGGACAGGTGATCCTGGAAGGACAGGACATTACGAACCGGGAGCCGAATAAGCGGGATGTCAACACTGTATTTCAGAATTATGCCCTGTTTCCGCATATGAATGTGGAGGATAACGTTGGCTATGGATTGAGGATCCGCAGAGTCCCGAAAGCGGAGACCGCAAGGCGGGTAGACCAGGCACTCCGCCTGGTACAGCTGGAGGAATACGGGAAGCGGAAGCCGGATCAGCTCTCCGGCGGACAGAAGCAGCGTATCGCCATCGCCAGAGCGGTGATCAATGAGCCGAAGGTGCTGCTTTTGGATGAACCGTTGGGAGCCCTGGATCTGAAGCTTCGCAGACAGATGCAGCTGGAATTGAAACGCTTACAGAAGCAGCTTGGGATCACTTTTATCTATATCACCCATGACCAGGAGGAAGCCATCAACATGTCCGACCGCATCGGCGTCATGCATGAGGGCGTGCTGGAGCAGCTGGGAACACCCAATGAGGTGTATTATCAGCCAAGGACCAGTTATGTGGCGGATTTCGTAGGAAATGCGAATGTCCTTCACCTGGGAGGAGAGACATTTGCCATCCGCTCGGAAAATGTCCGGATGAACGGGGAAAGTGTCTGCACGCAGGATGCTGTCGTGATGGAAAAAAGCTTTGCCGGAGGACAGTTACGCATTCTGTTTCGCCTGTCGGACGGACAGACATTAACCGCCAGCCGCTACGGCATTGACAATGACTTAGAGCCGGGACAGTCGGTGAAGATCGGCTGGGATGCAAAAGACGCAGTAAAGGTAATAGATAATGACAAAGACAAAAATCAAAAGTAACAGCCGCAGGAAATCCGGGGAGATCGGACTTTTGATTCCCATGTATGTGTTCACGCTCCTGTTCGTGGCACTGCCGATCCTGTATCTGTTTCTGCTAAGCTTTTTACAGAGAGCACAGATCTGGGGCGTGGACTTTACGTTTACCCTGGACAATTATAAGAGAATACTGGAACCGTTGTATCTGAACACCTTCTGGGAATCCCTGAAGCTGGCGTTCACTGCCACCTTTTTCGTGGCACTGATCGGGTATCCGTACGGGTATTTCATGGCGCGGATGAATGCGGTGTGGAAGAGGAGAATGCTGTTACTTATCATGATCCCCTTCTGGACCAGCGCGCTGATCCGTCTCTACGGCTGGATCATCGTGTTCCGAAGTAACGGTGTGCTGGATAAGATCCTGATGGGACTGCACCTGACGGATCAGCCCTTAAAGCTTCTCTACACCTACCCGGCGGTAGTGGTGGGAATGGTATATTCCCTGCTGCCGTTTATGATCCTTGCGGTGTATTCCAGCGCGGAGAAGCTGGATTTTTCCCTGGTGGAAGCTTCCAGGGATCTGGGCGCTTCTTCCTGGAAAGCTTTCTGGACCGTCAGCTTCCGGCTGACACTGCCGGGACTTTTGTCCGGAGTGGTGCTTTCCTTTATCCCGTCCATGGGACTGTTTTTCATAGCGGATATCCTGGGCGGCAATAAGATCGTGCTGGTGGGCAGCGTGATCCAGGAGCAGATCACCAAGGGGCGTAATCAGCCTTTTGCGGCGGCGCTGTCCGCGGTACTCATGGTGCTGACTTCCGTAATGATCCGCCTGTATCGTAAGATCACCGGAACCTCACAGCTGGAAGGGATGATGTAACATATGAAAAAGAAAAAATGGCCTTTTATCTATGTGGCTGTGATCACGATACTGACCTATATCCCGATCCTGCTTACGGTGGTATATTCGTTCAATGCCTCCAAGCTGACTTCGGTGTGGGAGGGCTTCTCCTTAAAATGGTACCGGGAGCTGTTCCGGGACAGAGACTTAGGGGAGGCACTGATCAACAGTCTGATCCTGGCGGTGTTAAGCTGCTTCTTCGCTGTGCTGATCGGTACTTCCGGAGCACTGGGAATGAGCCGCACAAGACGAAAGCTAAATGACGCCGTGGCATATGTATCCACGCTGCCCATCATGATCCCGGAGATCATTCTGGGTATGGTATTTCTGTCCGTATTTTCCCTGATGGGACTGCCTTTTGGCATGGTCACTCTGGTGATCGCCCATACCACGTTCTGCGTGCCCTATATTTTCACCATGGTGCGGGCGAGACTGGTGGGAATGGATCATTCCTTAGAAGAAGCGGCGCAAGATCTGGGAGCCACGAAATGGCAGGTGTTCCGGGATGTGATCCTGCCGCAGATCCTGCCGGCGATTCTGTCGGGAGTGCTGCTTGCCTTTGCCATGTCCTTTGACGATGTGGTGATCAGCATATTTGTCACCGGACCGAAAGTCAACACTTTGCCGGTGAAGATCTACACGAAATTAAAGACCGGTGTGACTCCGGAGATCAATGCTCTTGCCACAGTCATGCTGGTTGTGATATTGTTATGCCTGATGGGTGCATATTTACTGGGGCGTAAGTCGCAGACGTCCGCAGAAAAATAATAGAATCAAATATGGAGGAGAATATGAAGAAAAAATTAGCACTGCTACTGGCAGCTACGATGCTTGCCACACTGTTTACCGGCTGTGGAGCGGGCAGCGGGGAAAATAAGGAACTGAATCTGTATACCTGGGACGGCATGTTCCCCCAGGAGATCCTGGATGGTTTTGAAAAAGAGACCGGTATCCGGATCAACTATTCTAACTTTGACTATGATGAGGATATGCTGGCGAAGCTGGAGGAGACCAAAGGCGGTGACTACGATCTGGTCATCGCGGATGACTATATCATCGAGCTGGCGATTCAGGAAGGGCTGGCACAGAAGCTGGATACTTCCAAGATCAGCACCTATGATAATCTGAACCCTGTATTTATGTCCCAGTTCTACGATCCGCAGAACGAATATACAGTGCCCTACGGTGCGGGCATCCCGCTGATCGTGTATGATCCGGGACTGACAGATGTGAAGATCACCGGTTATGAGGATCTGTGGGATCCGGCACTGGAAAATAATGTGGCGCTGACAGCAAATTACCGTGTCATCGACGGCATTACCTTGAAAACCATGGGCGAGTCCTTCAATACCGAGGATCTGGATGTGATCCGTGCGGCAGGAGAGAAGCTTCTGACCCTGGCTCCCAACATCCGCGTGATCAATGACAGCAACACCCAGGATTATCTGATCAGCGGCGAGGTGGCAGCAGCTTTCCTGTACACTTCCCAGGTATCTGCGGCATTGCAGGCGAGACCGGACCTGGAAGTGGTATATCCCAAGGAGGGACTGGGCTTCGGCATTATGGCTGGCTTTGTACCTTCCCAGGCACCCAATGCGGATGCGGCATACGCATTTTTAGATTATATCAACGATCCGGAAAACGCAGCGAAATGCTATGAGTATATCGGCTACTACTGCACCAACAAGGCAGCAGAGGATTATATCTCCGAGGATATGAAGCGCCTGATCGTACTGCCGGAGGATGCGGCAGCGGGCGAAATCGTGCAGAATATATCCCAGGAGGCGGAGGATCTGCATGCAGAGATCTGGAATCAGTTCAAGAATGCGTGTGATTAAATTTATAATAAAAAGTTCTTGACAGATTTCTTTCGTGCGAATATTATTAAAAATATGTTGAAAAACTAATTTGTAAATGCTATGAAAGAGACTCTTGCCAAGGGAAACGACAGGAATACAGCGTCACCGACTGAGAGCGCTGTTTGCGGAAGCTGGCGAAGGGAACACTCCGGAGCAGGTTATCTGAACTGTGGAATCAGAAGCAGCTAGGATGACACGTTGCACGCGTTAAGTGACAAGAGTGGATGGGCAAAGGTGCCTGTCAATTCGGGTGGTACCACGGATTAGATGATTCGTCCCGGGATATGTTTTACATGTCCCGGGGCTTTTTGTATTCAAAAATGAGCTGTACAGGGAGCGCACATCGGGACACTATATAACAGGAGGTGCGTCATGTACAGAGATTTAACAATGAAAGATGTAAGTGAACAGCAGATCGGACAGACCCTGCAGGTGGCAGGCTGGGTGGAGAACATCCGCGACCACGGAGGTGTATCCTTTATTGATCTGCGGGATATGTATGGAGTATTACAGGTGGTTATCCGTAGACCAGAGCTTTTAAAGGGCATCACCAAGGAAATGTGCCTGTCCATTACCGGTCTCATGGAACACAGAGACGAAGAGACCTACAACCCGAAGATTCCTTCCGGCACCATCGAACTGGAAGCACACAAGATCGATGTGTTGGGAAGAGTATATAAGCAGCTTCCTTTCGAGATCCAGACATCCAAAGAGATCCGGGAAGATGTGAGATTAAAATATCGTTATCTTGACCTGAGGAACGCTAAAGTAAAAGACAACATCGTCTTTCGTTCCAAAGTCATCAGTTATCTGCGCCAGAAGATGACAGACATGGGATTCTTAGAGATCCAGACTCCGATCCTGTGTGCTTCTTCTCCCGAGGGCGCCAGAGACTATATCGTTCCCAGCAGAAAATTTAAAGGAAAATTCTACGCGCTGCCCCAGGCACCGCAGCAATATAAGCAGCTGCTCATGGCTTCCGGATTTGACAAGTATTTCCAGGTTGCTCCCTGCTTCCGTGATGAGGATGCCAGAGCCGACAGATCTCCCGGAGAGTTCTATCAGCTGGATTTCGAGATGAGCTTTGTGACCCAGGAGGATGTCTTCAGGGTGGGCGAGGAAGTGCTGCATGACACCTTTGTAAAATTTGCTCCCGAAGGCAGCAAGATCACCCAGACACCCTTCCCCATCATCAGCTACAAGCAGGCGATGCTGGAATTCGGCTGCGACAAGCCGGACCTGCGCAACCCCCTGCGGATCATGGATGTGACGGAGTTCTTCCAGAGATGCACCTTCAAGCCGTTCCTTGGCAGAACAGTCCGTGCTATCAAGGTTCATGCAGAGATGTCCAAGGGCTTCCATGAGAAGCTGTTAAGCTTCGCGACGTCTCTCGGCATGGGTGGACTTGGCTACCTGGAAGTGGCAGAGGATATGAGCTACAAGGGACCTATTGATAAATTTATTCCCGCGGAGATGAAGGGAGAGCTGGCAAGTCTGGCAGGACTTTCCGCCGGAGATACTATTTTCTTCATCGCAGATAAAGAGGAGCGGGCAAATTACTATGCAGGACATATCCGTAACGAGCTGGGCGAGAAGCTAGACCTGATCGAGAAGGATGCTTACCGCTTCTGCTATGTGAACGATTTCCCGATGTTCGAGCTGGATCCCGAGACGAAGCAGATCGGATTCACCCACAACCCGTTCTCCATGCCCCAGGGTGGTCTGGAAGCATTGAACACGATGGATCCGTTAGATGTTCTGGCATACCAGTATGACATCGTGTGCAACGGCGTGGAGCTGTCCTCCGGTGCGGTGCGGAACCATGACATCGAGATCATGAAAAAAGCCTTTGCCATCGCAGGTTATGATGAAGAGACTCTGGAGACCAAATTCGGAGCCCTGTATCAGGCATTCCAGTTCGGAGCCCCCCCTCATGCAGGAATGGCTCCCGGCGTGGATCGTATGATCATGCTGCTTAGGAACGAGGAAAACATCCGTGAAGTCATTGCTTTCCCCATGAACGGCAATGCCCAGGATCTCATGTGCGGAGCTCCGGGCGAGGTAACGGAACAGCAGCTGCGTGAAGTGCACATTAAGGTAAGAGATTAGGAGTAGGTTATGGCAAATATAATCAGTGACGAGACCATAGATTATGTGGGCATTCTGGCGAAGCTGGAGCTCTCCGATGAGGAGAAGGAAGCAGCGAAGAAAGATATGGGCAGGATGTTAGACTATATCGACAAACTGAGCGAGCTGGATACCACAGGGGTGGAGCCTATGTCCCATGTGTTCCCGGTACAGAATGTTTTCCGTGAGGACGTGGTGACCAATGGGGACGAGAGCGAACAGACCCTGGCAAATGCACCCGGCGAAAAGGACAACATGTTTGTTGTACCAAAGACATTTGATTAAATCAAATGTCTTCGGACTTTTGACTAAGGTGTTGAAAAAGGAGAATGGATATGGATATTTTATCCCTGACAGCAGTAGAGCTGGCAAAAGCGATCCGGGAAGGAAAGACTACGGCGGTGGAAGCGACGCAGGCAGTCCTGGACAAAATTGCAGCCAGCGAAGATGCTTATCACTGCTATGTGACCGTGGAACGGGAGAAAGCATTACAGCAGGCAGCAGAAGTACAGAAGAAAATAGAGTCAGGCGAACTGACCGGACCCTTAGCCGGTGTTCCCTTCGCCATCAAAGACAACATGTGCACGGAAGGCACTCTGACCACCTGCTCTTCTAAAATCTTAGAGAATTTTGTGCCGACCTTCAGCGCAGAGGCGGTATTGAATCTGGAAAAGGCAGGAGCGGTGATCCTGGGCAAGACGAATATGGATGAGTTCGCTATGGGCAGCACCACGGAGACCTCTTACTATGGCGTGACCAGGAACCCGAGGAATCCGGAGCATGTCCCCGGAGGCTCCTCCGGTGGTTCCGCAGCGGCAGTGGCAGCGCAGGAATGCTTTGCGGCACTGGGTTCCGATACCGGCGGCTCCATAAGGCAGCCTGCATCCTATTGCGGTGTGGTCGGCATGAAGCCTACCTACGGAACCGTATCCCGGTATGGACTGATCGCCTATGGCTCCTCACTGGATCAGATTGGACCTTTGACCAAGGATGTGACCGACTGCGCTGCGGTATTAGAGGCAATTACCTCCCATGATTCTAAGGATTCCACTTCCATGGAGCGTAAGGATACGGATTTTACCTCTGCACTGGCAGCAGATGTGAAGGGATTAAAGATCGGTATTCCCAGAGACTATTTCGGCGAAGGACTGGATCCTGAGGTAAAAGAAGCCGTACTGGCGGCAGCGGAAGTACTGAAAGCCCAGGGCGCAGAAGTGGAGGAGTTCGACTTAAGTCTGGTGGACTATGCAATTCCTACTTATTATACGATCGCCGCCGCAGAGGCAAGCTCCAACCTGGAGCGTTTTGATGGCGTGAAATACGGCTACCGTGCGCAGGATGCGGAGGATCTGCACACCATGTACAAGAGAAGCCGTTCCCAGGGCTTTGGACCCGAGGTAAAGCGCCGTATCATGCTGGGCTCCTT
This sequence comes from Bacteroidales bacterium H4, assembly GCA_963650795.1. Classification (GTDB taxonomy): domain Bacteria; phylum Bacillota; class Clostridia; order Lachnospirales; family Lachnospiraceae; genus Acetatifactor. The sequence continues at coordinate 4,994 of CAVJMX010000012.1, read as the reverse complement.
CGTGTTAAGCTCCGGCTATTACGATGCTTATTACCTGAAGGCATTGCGCGTGAAAGCACTGATTAAAAAGGCATTTGACGAAGCCTTCGCAAAATACGATGTGATCTTAGGACCGGTGGCACCCACCACGGCACCGAAGCTGGGCAGCAGCCTGGCAGATCCCATCAAGATGTACCTGGGAGACATCTACACCATCTCCATTAACTTAGCGGGACTGCCCGGCATCAGCGTTCCCTGCGGTACAGATTCCAAGGGACTTCCCATCGGCATGCAGCTCATCGGTGACTGTTTCCAGGAGAAGACGCTGATCCGTGCGGCATATACTTATGAACAGAGGAGGTAAGCGACATGGCAAAACAATATGAAACCGTCATCGGTCTGGAAGTTCATGTAGAGCTTGCCACGAAGACAAAAATATTCTGCGGCTGTTCCACAGCGTTCGGCGGCAGACCAAACACCCACACCTGCCCGGTGTGTACCGGTATGCCGGGATCCCTTCCCGTGCTGAACAAGCAGGTGGTGGAATATGCGGTGGCAGTAGGTCTTGCGACTAACTGTACCATCACCCAGTATTGCAAATTCGATCGAAAGAATTATTTCTATCCGGATAACCCGCAGAACTATCAGATCTCCCAGCTGTATCTGCCCATCTGCCGCAACGGTTCCGTAGAGATCGAGGTAGCGGGAGAGGACGGCAGCACCTATACCAAGCCGGTACGCATCCACGAGATCCACATGGAGGAGGATGCCGGTAAGCTGGTACATGATGATTGGGAAGACTGCACCCTGGTCGACTACAACCGTTCCGGCGTGCCTCTGATCGAGATCGTATCGGAGCCGGATATGCGCAGTGCGGAAGAAGTCATTGCCTATCTGGAAAAATTGCGTCTGCTGATTCAGTATCTGGGAGCTTCCGATTGTAAACTCCAGGAAGGCTCCATGCGTGCGGATGTAAATCTGTCTGTGAGAGAAGTGGGTGCGGAGAAGTTCGGAACCCGTACCGAGATGAAGAACCTGAATTCCTTCAAGGCGATCGCCAGAGCCATTCAGGGCGAAAGAGAGCGCCAGATCGATCTGCTGGAGGCAGGAAAAGAAGTCATTCAGGAGACCAGACGCTGGGACGACAACAAGGAATATTCCTATGCCATGCGTTCCAAGGAGGATGCCCAGGATTATCGTTATTTCCCGGATCCCGATCTGGTGCCGGTGTGCATCAGTGACGAGTGGCTGGAGAGCATCCGCAGTAAACAGCCGGAATTCCGCACCGAGAAGATGAAACGCTACAAAGAAGAATATGATATCCCCGAATACGACATTGATATCATCACCGGATCCAAGCATCTGGCAGATATCTTCGAGGCATGCGTGGCACTGGGAAGTCAGCCGAAGAAAGTGTCCAACTGGCTGATGGTAGAGACCATGCGTCTGTTAAAAGAAAAAGAGATGGAGCCGGAAGATATCCGGTTCTCCCCGGAGCATCTGAGCAAGCTGATTGCCCTGGTGGACGGTAAGGTCATTAACTCTTCTGTGGCAAAAGAAGTATTTCAGGTGATGTTTGAGGAAGACGTGGATCCCGAACAGTATGTGGAAGAGAAGGGATTGAAGACGGTGAATGATGAGGGCGCTCTGCGGAAAGTCGTGGAGGAAGTCATCGCCGCGAATCCCCAGTCTGTGGAGGATTACCATAACGGCAAAGAAAAAGCCATTGGTTTCCTTGTGGGTCAGACAATGAAAGCCATGAAAGGCAAAGCAGATCCCGCCAGCGTCAACCAAATGCTGAAGGAACTCCTGTAACAGTGCGCACCTTGTATCAGAAAAGTTTCCAAAACACCAGTAGCCCCTGCGGGGTATAAGAATAAGCAGGCCGTAAGCAGACGTCGGTACTTAGCGAGGGTACTTTCCTCGCTTATGTACCGCTACGCTCTGCGACAGAGCGCGAGCGTGCCGCGTTTCTTATACCCTGACAAGGGCTACGGAAATTTTTAACTAATTTTTATACTAACGCTTGTTCCAGCTTCTGGCGGAAGTCAGCTTCGGACATGGCGCCACCGAAGACCACAGCGGGCTCACCGTTTTTGAACACGATGAAATGCGGGATGCTTACCACGCGGTATTTCTGCGCGATTGCCATGTTTTCATCCACGTTGAGTTTGCCGATCTTCATTTTGCCGGCGTAGGCTTCGGCGCATTTCTCCACCACGGGTCCCATCATTTTGCAGGGACCGCACCAGTCGGCGTAGAAATCCACCAGAACGGGAAGCTCAGACTGCAGAACTTCCGTTTCAAAATTAGCAGCAGTAAATGTATATTCCATAATATCCTTCCTTTCTCCGGCTGCCGGAGGCAGCCAATCATCTTTAGTATTTCCGTTTATCTGAAAATAATATATTTGCAGATGGGATTGCCGATGGAAGAGAATTTCTCTTCGTATTCGGTCATGACATTGCCTTCCATCAGGGCAGCGTCGTTATGCAGATCAAAGGTGATGACCTTCGCCTGCCAGCCGGCGGGTTCTAACTCCTCCACTGCGAAATCGAATAGGGGACGGTTGTCGGTCTTGAACTCCAGTGTTCCCTCTTTTTTCAGGATCACATCATAGCGCGCCAGGAACTGTCTGGAGGGCAGGCGTCTCTTGGCATGGCGGTCTTTCGGCCAGGGATCGGAGAAATTCAGATAGATCCGATCCACCTCTCCTTTTCCGAAAACTTTATCGATGTCCTCGGCATCCATGCGGATGAATTTCAGGTTCGGCAGCTCGTCCTCTTCCATTTTCTGGATGGCGCGGAGCAGAACGCTGGAATATTTCTCAATGCCCACATAGTTGATCTGGGGATTTAATTTGGCGAGGGTGTGCAGGAAACGCCCTTTTCCCATACCAATCTCGATATGAATGGGGTGGTCGTTTCCGAAGATCTCATGCCAGGTTCCGGGGCATGTCTCCAAAGTATCTTCCGGCACCACGTAGGGGCTTTCGGCGATGACCTCGCGGGAACCGGTAATATTGCGTAATCTCATGTATTTATCAGCCTTTCTTGATAGTATCTGTATTGTCAATGTACTTTATCTTTGAATACTTGTCAAGTGATCCGGAAGTATGCTTGAAAATGGCGGCTGGATTCTTTATACTGTTCGTAGTGTCAGGTAAATTGGGTTCACAGGAGGAAGGACTATGAAATGGATGATTGCGTCGGACATTCACGGTTCGGCATATTATTGTAAAAAACTGCTGGAGGCTTATGAAAAAGAGGGAGCTAAGAGACTGCTTTTGTTGGGGGATATTTTATATCACGGACCCCGGAATGACCTTCCCAAAGAGTATGCACCGAAGGAAGTGATCGAACTTCTAAATGCCCATAAAAAGGATATCTACTGTGTCCGGGGCAACTGTGATACGGAGGTGGATCAGATGGTGCTGGCGTTCCCGGTACTTGCCGATTACTGTGTGATCGCGGAGGGGAAGCGGGCTGTCTATGCCACCCACGGGCATATCTATAACGAACAGAATCTGCCGCCGTTACACCCGGGAGACATTCTGCTGCATGGACATACCCATGTGCCGAAATGCGTGGAGCATGAGGAAGAACAGTACATCTGCATGAATCCTGGTTCCGTGTCAATCCCGAAGGATGGCAGCTGGCACGGATACATGATCTGGGAGGATGAGGAGTTTATCTGGAGAGATTTTGACGGGCAGGAGCATCTGCGAAAAAAATTAAGTTAGTACTTTGGTTTTTAAGTAAAATGGTGTATGATAAAAACTGTGCATTATCATACACCATTTTGGTCGAAAAAATCAGGAAGGATTTATACATGCGTTTTTTGAAGCATTTTTCATATAGAAGTTTTTTTATGAAGGCAGTTATGGGAATCAGCGCCATCTGTCTTTTTGTATCTGATGGGCTGAACGCTTCGGCAGCCTCCATCAAGGAAGATAACATTGCCCACAACCAGGCGTTGGCAGTACAGTCCAACGCGGTGGACAACTGGCCAACGGGACCGGTGGTCAGTGCGGAATCCGCTATTTTGATGGATGCGGATACCGGAGCGATCCTGTATGCAAAAAATATCCACCAGAAGGAGTATCCCGCCAGTACCACCAAAATACTGACCACACTGATTGCATCGGAGCGTTGCAGTATGGATGAGATCGTGGATTTCTCCTATGATGCGGTACACGATATTGACCCGGGCAGCAATCATATTGCCATTGAACCCGGAGAGCAGCTGACCATGGAAGAGTGTCTGAATGCCATTCTGATCCGTTCGGCGAATGAGGTTTCTTTTGCAGTGGCAGAGCATATCTCGGGAACTACCTGGCAGGATTTCGGCGACATCATGAATGAGCGGGCGAAGGAGTTGGGATGTGTGGATTCCCATTTTGTCAATCCCAACGGTCTTCCCAATGAGGATCATTACACCAGTGCTTATGATCTGGCGATGATCGGCAAGGCATTTTTTGCCAACGAGGCGCTGTGCAAGATGACCATGACTCATATGCTGCACATTCTTCCCTCGGAGAGACAGCCGGACGACATTATGGAAGTCAACAAAATGGAGCTGATCCCCGGTGGAAAATACGCTTATCCTTATCTGGTGGGGTGTAAGACCGGTTATACCGATGTGGCGAGAAGCACTCTGGTCTCCTGTGCGGAGAAGGATGGAATGAAGCTGATCTGCGTGGTGATGAAGGATGAAAATCCTTATCACTATGAAGACACCATCGCCTTGTTTGATTATGGTTTCAGTAATTTTCAGAAGGTCAACATCGCCCAGACCGAGACCAAATATAATATTGAAAATGCGGGTTCCTTTTATGGTGGAAATGACATCTTTGGTAATTCTGAACCGATCCTGCAGTTGAACCAGGATGACTGCTTAACGCTGCCGAATACCATCACATTTGAGGATGCAGTATCCAATATTTCCTATGATAATACAGAGCCGGGACAGGTGGCAGTGATCACATATACGTATCATGATGTGGTGCTGGGCAC
>CAVJMX010000011.1:38385-47616 GCA_963650795.1 Bacteroidales bacterium H4 | reverse complement strand
GTGATGACGATGTGAAGACCAAACGTATTATGACTAAATATGATCTGACGGAAGCCAAGGCAAAAGAAATGATCACTAAGAAGGATAAGCAGCGTCAGAGCTATTACAATTACTATTCTTCCAAGAAGTGGGGCAGAGCCGACAGCTATGATTTGTGCATCAACAGCAGTATTCTTGGAATCGAAGGAACCGTAAAGCTGATTATCCAGTATGTAGAAGACTTCGAGAAGAAAAATAATGCAGACATCTTAGAAAAGTAAGAAGTAAAAGTATTTTCTGCAATTTTAAAAAATTTTAAAAAACAAAAAATAAGTCTTGACGAATTAAGGCACCTCATGCTATTATACTACGGTATGCCGCATAACTAGGTATAAGTGTGTTTGATTTTAGGATTTTTCACCACCAAAGTTAGCGAGTAAATAATAGGAGGTGCCTTATTATGTACGCAATTATTGCAACAGGTGGAAAGCAGTACAAAGTTTCTGAGGGTGATGTGATCAAAGTTGAGAAGATCGATGCAGAAGCTGGTAATACTGTTACTTTTGACCAGGTGATCGCAGTAAGTGACAATACCCTCAAGGTTGGTGCTGACGTTGCTAACGCAACTGTTACCGCAACCGTTATGGAGCAGGGTAGAGGTAAGAAGGTTATTGTATACAAGTACAAGAGAAAAACCGGTTACCACAAGAAGAATGGTCATAGACAAGCATACACTCAGGTTAAGATCGAAAAGATTAACGCGTAATCGTTATGACAACTATTATCATTCGTAAGAACCATGAGGGAATCTACAAAGGGTTCTACTGCATGGGACATGCGGAATATGCGAAGAAGAGATTGTTCGGTAAGGAACCGGATATCCTCTGTGCAGCGATCTCTGTGACCGTACAGAGTACGATCATGGCGCTGGAGGAGATGGCCGGGGAAGAGATTCAACTGACCCAGAATGAGGAGACCGGCTTTATCAAATGTGATTTTGTAAATCCCATTCCGCAGGACAAGACCGTATTTCTGATGGACTTTATGATGTTTTCACTGACAAAGCTCAGCAGTCAGTACGGGGAACAGTATTTGCAAGTAAAAATCGAGGAGGTGTAGACCATGTTTAACTTTAACCTTCAATTTTTTGCACATAAAAAGGGAGTTGGTTCTACCAAGAACGGTAGAGATTCCGAATCCAAGAGATTAGGTGCGAAGAGAGCTGATGGCCAGTTTGTAAAAGCTGGAAATATTCTTTACAGACAGCGCGGTACTAAGATCCATCCCGGTGTCAATGTTGGTATCGGTGGAGATGATACTCTGTTTGCTTTAGTTGACGGCGTTCTCCGTTTCGAGAGAAAGGGCAGAGACAAGAAGCAGGCTTCCGTATATCCTGTAGAGAAATAAGTTGATTTAACCAGGGCTTCAAACATACTGATTGTTTGAAGCCCTTTTAGTCCGTAAAGGATTTAGTCGGAAAGGAGAACAAAATGTTTGCTGACAGAGCTAAAATTTACGTAAGAAGCGGTAAAGGCGGAGATGGTCATGTGTCCTTTCGCCGTGAAAAATATGTTCCCAGTGGCGGCCCTGACGGTGGCGATGGTGGTCACGGCGGTGACGTGATCTTTGTTGTAGATGAGGGATTAAATACCCTGATCGATTTCCGGCACATCCGTAAGTACAAGGCCGGAGATGGAGAAGAAGGCGGCAAGAAGAACTGCCGTGGCAAGGACGGAGAAGATATCATTATCAAAGTCCCTGCGGGAACCGTGATCAAAGAAGCGCAGAGCGGGCAGGTAATTACGGATATGTCGGGGGACAACAAGCGTGTTGTTCTCTTAAAAGGCGGTAAGGGCGGTAACGGCAACCAGCATTATGCCACCAGTACCATGCAGGCTCCGAAATACGCACAGCCGGGACAGGCAGCACAGGAACTGGAGCTTCTGCTGGAGCTGAAAGTGATCGCAGATGTCGGACTGGTAGGATTCCCCAACGTGGGCAAGTCCACCTTCCTGTCCAGAGTAACGAATGCGAGACCGAAGATCGCCAATTATCATTTCACTACTCTGAATCCAAATCTTGGCGTAGTGGATCTGGAGGGAACTGGCGGTTTTGTCATTGCGGATATTCCGGGACTGATCGAGGGCGCTTCTGAGGGTATCGGTCTGGGACACGAATTCCTGCGCCATATTGAGCGTACCAAGGTGATCATCCATATCGTGGATGCTGCCGGTACGGAGGGAAGAGATCCCATTCAGGATATTTATGCCATTAATAAGGAACTGGAGGCCTACAATCCGGAGATCGCAGCCAGACCTCAGGTCATTGCAGCCAATAAGATCGATGCCATCTATACTGAGGACGGCTCCGATCCGGTAGCTGCGATCCGTGCGGAGCTCGAGCCGAAGGGCATCAAGGTATTCCCTATGTCCGCAGTAACCGGTCAGGGCGTAAAGGAACTGTTATATGAAGTGAATGAAATGCTTCAGAATATCGGCGAAGAGACGACGGTATTCGCCCAGGAATATTTCCCTGAGAGCATGACAGGATCCGTGGACGATGCCTATACGGTAACCTATGATGAGGAAGAGGACGAGTACGTGGTAGAAGGACCTAAGATCGAGAAGATGTTAGGTTATACGAATCTCGACAGCGAGAAGGGATTCACCTTCTTCCAAAACTTCCTGAAAGATGCCGGAATTTTAGAGGAACTGGAGAATCTCGGTATCCAGGAGGGCGATACGGTACGCATGTACGGACTGTCCTTTGATTACTATAAGTAAATGTAAGTGAAAGGTAAAGGAAAAGACTATGACGAGCAAACAGAGAGCTTATTTGATGAGTCTGGCAAGCAATCTGAACCCTATTTTTCAGGTAGGAAAATCCAGCCTGACTCCGGAACTTACCGCAGCGATCGGTGAGTCTTTCAATAATAACGAGCTAATCAAGATCGGTGTACTGAAGAACTGTTTCGACGATCCTAGAGCTATCGCTGAGATGGTGGCAGAGCGTACCCATTCCCAGGTCGTACAGGTGATCGGCAAAAAGATCGTACTGTATAAGCCTGACAAGGACAAGCCGAAGATCGAACTGCCCCGTTAAGCATGATTCGCAATCAGAATCCGTACAGAGGGATAAGCATGAGCAGAATAGGTATTATGGGCGGCACCTTTAACCCGATTCACACAGGACATTTGATGCTTGCCGAACAGGCAATGGAGTCGGCACAGTTAGATCAGGTCTGGATGATTCCGACGGGCTGTTCCTATCTGAAGAGAAAGGAAGGAATAGCGATTCTCCCCGGAACAGAACGTTATGAAATGGTACAGCGTGCCATTGCGGATAACGATAAGTTCCGCTGTCTGGATATTGAGATCCGGCGCCCGGGGGATTCTTATAGCTATGAGACTATGGAGCAGTTGCAGCGGGAGTATCCGGAGAACAGCTTCTTCTTTATCTGCGGTGCGGACTGCCTGTTCACCATGGAACACTGGAAATGCGCAGACCGCCTGTTTGCTGCCTGCGAGATTTTGGCGGCAGTGCGGGGAGATGCGGACGTGGAAGGAATGCGGGAGAAGATCAGAGAGTTGGAAGAGAAATTTTCCGCCAGAATACAGCTGCTTTCTTTTCGCAGAATAGAGATTTCCTCTTCCGAAATTCGTGATAGAAGACATGACGGTCTGTCCGTCCGCTATCTTGTGCCGGAAGCGGTGAGAGAATACATGGAAGAAAAGGGACTATACCGGGATGAGTGATATCTTAAAAAAACTGACCAAAGAAATGGAAAAAGTACAGGATTCCAAGCGCTTTACCCATACGTTAGGTGTGGAATATACAGCGGCGGCACTTGCCATGCGCTACGGTGAGGATGTGGAACGGGCACAGATCGCCGGACTGCTTCATGACTGCGCAAAATGTATGGGAAACGATAAATTGTTATCTGCCTGCGAAAAACATCATCTTCCGGCGACCGATGTGGAGAAACGCAATCCGTATCTGCTGCACGCCAGGGTAGGAAGCTATCTGGCGAAGAAAGAGTACAAGATCGAGGATCCGGAGATTTTAAGTGCGATTTTGTACCATACCACGGGACGTCCCGGCATGACACTTTTGGAAAAAATCATTTTTACGGCGGATTATATCGAGCCCGGCAGAAAACAGGCGCCGAATCTTACAGAGATCCGTCACCTGGCATTCACAGATCTGGACGCTGCAGTGACGAAGATCCTGGAAGATACGTTGGAATATCTGAAGTCCGGGGACGGGGAAATGGATCCCATGACCGAAGAGACCTATCAATATTATAAGAAGAATAAAAAGAGTGAGGAGTAAGTATGAGCGAAGAATCCAGAAAAATGGCAAAGCTTGCCGTAGAAGCATTGGAAGATAAAAAAGCAGAAGATATTAAAGTAATAGACATCAGTAAAGTGTCTGTCATCGCAGATTATTTTATTATTGCCGGCGGTAATAATTCCAGTCAGATTCAGGCACTGTGTGACAATGTGGAAGAGAAACTGGGAAGAGCCGGTTTCCCTGCCAGACAGACCGAAGGATATGAGACCGCTAACTGGGTCCTTTTGGACTTCGGTGATGTGATCGTGCATGTCTTTGACAAGGAAAACCGTCTGCTCTATGATCTGGAGCGCATTTGGAGAGATGGCGTGCAGATTCCCGCAGAAGAGCTTTGATTTAAGCCTGATTATCTCCCAGATGGAGAAAGAAGCTGATGAGATAGAGCCCGCAGATTCCTACCAGCACATACACGATTCTGGACAGCCAGGACATATCGCCGAACAGGAAGGCTACCAGATCGAAGCGGAACAGCCCAATCAGACCCCAGTTCACGGCGCCGATGATAGCTATGGTAAGTGCGGTTCCATCCAAATATTTATTACCCATAAAATCTCCTTATCCTGTCTGTGTGGAATTTGCAGAAGCAAATTCCACACAGACATTTTTTGAAATTTTTGATAAACAGTTGTTTCGGGGATAGTATTTGCCAAATCCTAAAAAATATACTTTTTTTAAGCAAAAAAAATATTTCTTGATGTATTTTAATGCTATAAAACATCAAATTAGAAAATAAAATCCATTGACAAAAGAAAACGAAACGTGTATTATACAAAAATAACAATTATACATTTGTATTTTTGTATACATTGTTAAAAAGGAGGAAGATATTATGAAGAAATTCAACAAGTTTTTAAGCGTTGCCGTAGCATCCGCTATGGTAATGGCTATGGCAGGCTGTGGTAATACAGATAACGGTTCCGCAGCAAATACCGGCGCAGCAGCTGAGAGCGCAGCAACCGATAACGGTGCAGCTGCAGGCAGCGTATTTAAGATCGGCGGTATCGGACCCACCACCGGCGGCGCAGCAGTATACGGTCTGGCAGTACAGCACGGTGCAGAGATCGCTGTAGAAGAGATCAATGCAGCAGGCGGTATCAACGGTTACCAGATCGAGTTCAAGTTCCAGGATGACGAGGCAGATGCCGAGAAGTCTGTGAATGCTTACAACGCTTTAAAGGACTGGGGTGCACAGATCATTGACGGATCTACCACCAGCGGCGCATGTATTGCAGTTACAGATAAAACCAAGGAAGATAATATGTTTCAGATTACTCCTTCCGGATCTGCTGTAGAGTGCGTTCAGTATGATAACAACTTCCGTGTATGCTTCTCTGATCCTAACCAGGGACTTGCATCCGCACAGTATATTGGTGAGAATGGTCTGGCTGAGAAGGTTGCAGTAATTTATGACAGCTCTGATGTATATTCTTCCGGTATTTATGAGAAGTTTGTAAAAGAAGCTGAGAATCAGCCGTTTGAAGTTGTAGCTGCAGAAGCATTTACTGCTGATAACAAGACGGATTTCTCCGTTCAGTTACAGAAAGCAAAAGATGCCGGTGCTGACCTGGTATTCCTTCCTATCTATTATCAGGAATCCGCACTGATTTTAACGCAGGCAGCCGGTATGGGTTATGCACCCAATTGGTTCTCCTGTGACGGTATGGATGGTATTCTTGGCGGTGTAGATAACTTTGATGTTTCCTTGGCAGAGGGTGTTATGCTGTTAACTCCTTTTGCTGCTGATGCAACAGATGATCTGACACAGTCCTTTGTTTCCAAATATCAGGAAAAATATGGTGAAACTCCTAACCAGTTCGCGGCAGACAGCTATGATGCCATTTATATTATCAAGGCTGCTATCGAGAAGAGTGGTGTAACACCGGATATGAGTGTTTCTGACATTTGTGATGGTATGAAAGCTGCCATGACAGAGATTACTGTAGATGGTCTGACAGGTGAGGGAATGACTTGGACTGCAGACGGTGAAGCTAACAAGGCTCCTAAGGCTGTAGTGATTGAAAACGGTGCTTACAAAGCTATGTAGTTTGCTTACCAAAGTTTCCAAAGAGGGTTGCCGCAGGGTAGCCCTCTATATTTTTACCGATTTACCGAAAAAATGAGGAATAGTTGCCTTTCCTGGTATGTTCTGCTATACTTGTGTTTGAGTTTATTTTAGTTTTACGTAACTTGTGCGTTTGCATGAATGGAGGTAGTTCACATGAGTTTTATCAGTTATCTGATCAACGGTATCAGCCTTGGAAGTGTCTATGCGCTGATTGCATTAGGTTATACCATGGTATATGGTATTGCAAAAATGCTGAATTTCGCACATGGTGATGTCATTATGGTCGGCGCATTTATTACTTATACAATGTGCAGTACCATGGGACTTTCTCCTGTGATAGGTGTTCTGGCAGCGGTAGTTGCCTGCACTTTACTTGGAATGGCTATTGAAAAGGTGGCTTACAAGCCGCTCCGAAAGGCTTCATCTCCGCTGGCAGTTCTGATTACCGCTATCGGCGTCAGTTATCTGCTGCAAAATGTAGCTCTTTTGATCTTTGGAGCAAATGCCAAGGCATTTACTTCCGTAGTATCTCTACCGGCGTTAAAGCTGGCAGACGGACAGATTAATATAACCGGCGAGACGATCGTAACGATTGTGACCTGCCTGATCATTATGGCCGGGCTGATGCTCTTTATCAACAAGACGAAAGCCGGCCAGGCAATGTTAGCAGTATCCGAGGATAAGGGAGCCGCACAGCTGATGGGTATCAATGTGGATGGTACCATTGCACTGACATTCGCTATTGGCTCCGGACTGGCTGCTGTAGCCGGAGTACTCTTGTGTTCTGCATATCCTTCTCTGACACCGTACACCGGTTCCATGCCGGGTATCAAAGCTTTCGTAGCTGCTGTTTTCGGTGGTATCGGATCCATTCCCGGCGCTCTGATCGGTGGAATTCTGCTTGGTATTATTGAAATCTTCGGCAAAGCCTATATTTCTTCCCAGATGGCGGATGCTATCGTATTTGCGGTACTGATCGTCGTACTGTTAGTAAAACCTGCCGGACTGTTCGGCAAAAACATTCAGGAAAAAGTATAAGGGAAGAGGCAGGTGTTTAATATGAAGAAATTATCGAATAAGAAAATGAATAAAACCTTCCGGGATAACCTTATTACATATGGAATGGTAATCGCAGCTTATGTGATCATGCAGATCCTGGTATCCACCGGAAGTGTGAGCAGTCTGATCCAGGGACTATTGGTGCCTCTGTGTACCTATGCAATTCTGGCGGTATCCCTGAACCTGACCGTAGGTATTTTGGGCGAACTGAGTCTTGGACATGCCGGATTTATGTGTATCGGTGCATTCACAAGTGCATTTTTCTCGAAAGTTATGGAGAATAGCGGAATGCCTTCCGGACTTCGCTTTTTCATCGCAATTCTGATCGGGGCGTTTTTCGCAGGAATCTTTGGACTGCTGATCGGTATTCCCGTACTTCGTCTGAAGGGCGACTACCTGGCAATCGTAACACTGGCTTTCGGCGAGATCATTAAGAACCTGGTAAATATTCTGTTTGTAGGTCGGGATGAGAACGGTTTCCATATTTCCTTTACCAATACCATGGATCTAAACATGGCAGAGGACGGAGACGTCATTATCAAGGGCGCACAGGGTATTACCGGAACCCCTCATGATTCCAGCTTTACCATTGGTATTGTGTTATTGCTGATCACGTTGCTGATTGTATTGAACCTGATTCATTCCAGAGACGGTCGTGCAATTATGGCAATTCGTGATAATACCATTGCTGCAGAATCTGTGGGCATTCATATAACCAAATATAAGCTGATGGCTTTCTCCATTTCTGCGGCACTGGCAGGCGTTGCAGGCGTACTGTATGCACATAATCTGTCTACCCTGACTGCGCTTCCCAAGAACTTCGGTTACAATATGTCTATTATGATCCTGGTATTCGTGGTACTGGGTGGTATCGGCAATATCCGCGGTTCCATTATCGCGTCTGTGGTTCTTACGTTGTTGCCGGAGCTTTTGCGTGGTCTGAACGATTACCGTATGCTGATCTATTCCATCGTACTGATCGTGATGATGCTGTTTAACTGGGCTCCGAAATGTATCGAGTGGAGAGAGAAGGTTACAGCTACATTCAAGAAGTCTGTAAAAAAGGAGGCTGAATAATCATGGCATTATTGGAGACAAAAAATTTAGGCATTTCTTTTGGCGGACTTCGTGCAGTAGATGATTTCAATATTTCCATTGAAAAAGGCGCCCTGTACGGGCTGATCGGTCCTAACGGTGCAGGTAAGACCACTGTATTCAACCTGCTGACCGGCGTATATAAGCCGACAGAAGGCATCATTATCCTGGATGGCAAAGATGTCACCGGAAAAAAGACCATCGACATCAATCAGGCAGGCATTGCAAGAACTTTCCAGAATATCAGATTGTTTAAGGATCTGTCGGTGATTGATAATGTAAAGGTAGGTCTGCATAATCACATGGGTTACAGTACTGTTACGGGAATTTTACGTCTTCCGAAATATTATAAAGTAGAAAAGCAGATGACAGAAGAAGCCATGGCACTTTTGAAAGTGTTCGGGCTAGAGGAAGAAGCTGACACACTGGCAGATAACCTTCCCTACGGTAAACAGAGAAAGTTGGAGATTGCCAGAGCACTGGCTACCAAGCCGAAGCTCCTTCTGTTAGATGAGCCTGCTGCCGGCATGAATCCTAACGAGACACAGGAATTGATGGAAACCATCCGTTTTGTCAGAGAACATTTCGATATGACAATTCTCCTGATCGAGCATGATATGAAACTGGTAAGCGGTATCTGTGAGAAACTGACAGTACTGAATTTCGGTCGTGTATTGTGT
>CAVJMX010000011.1:35367-38306 GCA_963650795.1 Bacteroidales bacterium H4 | reverse complement strand
GGGCGAGACCAGTGATGTATTGAACAATCCGGAAGTAATCAAGGCATATCTGGGTGAATAGGAGGATAGACACTATGGCAATGTTAGAAGTAAATGATATCAAAGTATATTACGGCATGATACAGGCCATAAAGGGAGTATCCTTTCACGTAGATGAGGGTGAGGTCATTGCATTGATTGGTGCCAACGGTGCCGGTAAGACAACGATCCTGCACACCGTATCCGGACTGCTGACACCGAAGGAAGGTTCCATTACCTTTGAAGGACACGATCTGGTTAAGATCGCCGGACACAAGATCGTATCCATGGGTATGGCGCACGTACCGGAGGGCAGACGTGTGTTTGCACAGCTTTCCGTATTACAGAATCTAATGATGGGTGCCTACACCAGAAAAGATAAAGAAGAAATCGCACAGACTCTGGAGACCGTATTTGAACGCTTCCCCCGTCTGAAGGAACGTCAGAACCAGATGGCTGGAACCTTAAGCGGCGGTGAACAGCAGATGTTAGCCATGGGAAGAGCTCTGATGTCTCATCCCAAGATCATCTTAATGGATGAGCCTTCCATGGGACTGTCTCCGATTTTTGTAAATGAGATCTTTGACATTATTCAGGAAGTAAGCAAGAGCGGTACCACGGTTCTTCTGGTAGAACAGAATGCAAAGAAGGCACTGTCCATCGCAGACAGAGCTTACGTGTTAGAGACCGGTAAGATCGTTCTGGAAGGCAAGGCAAGCGACCTTCTGAACAATGATTCCATTAAGAAAGCTTATCTGGGTGAATAACTCAGAAGCTAAGTCACTGCGGGTGAAAGCAGCAGAGACAGAAAGGTATGGTGATTGGAATGAATAATGTAGTCATTACCATTGCAAGACAATATGGAAGCGGCGGAAGAACCATCGGTGAGATGCTGGCGAAGAAGCTGAATATTCATTACTATGACAAGGAGCTGATGAAGCTAGCCAGCGACGACAGCGGTATCAATGAAGCTTTATTCGTGAATGCGGATGAAAAGGTGAAAAACACCAGCCTGTTCCATATTGCAAAAAAGGAATATCACGGAGAACTGATCCCTCCGGAAAGCGATGATTTCACCTCTACAGACAATCTGTTCAACTATCAGGCGAAGATCATCCGTGACCTGGCAAATGAGGAATCCTGCGTCATTATCGGACGTTGTGCGGATTATGTACTGAAGGATTATCCGAATGTACTCAGTGTGTTCATTCATGCTCCGAAGGAGTATTGCCTGGAGGGTGCTGCAAAAAAGCACAGTATGAATCCGAAGGAACTGGAGCGTTTTATCAATAAGACGGATAAGCACCGTGCAGAGTACTATAAATATCATACCGGACGGGAATGGACAGATGCCAGGAACTATGACCTGTGTCTGGACAGCTCCAAGTTGGGATATGAGAGATGCGTGGATGAGATCATTTCTTATATGAAGGTCAGATTCCCTGAAGACTAACTTCAAAACGAAGTTAAAAACAGCCTGCGGCATGATTGCTGCAGGCTGTTTTGGATCTCTGTCGCGATTATCTGTAAAAGCGGAATACACCGAACACAGTGCCGAGGATCTGGCAGTCATCTACGATGATAGGATCCATGGTGTCGTTCTCCGGTTGAAGACGGATATGTCCCTTCTCCTTATAAAAGGTCTTGACCGTGGCAGAATCATCGATCAGTGCTACGACGATCTCTCCGTTGTGCGCAGTGTTCTGGGCATGTACGAAGACACGATCGCCGTTAAAAATACCGGCGTTAATCATAGATTCTCCGCGAACGTTCAGAATGAAAGATTCTCCCTTGGGTACTACATCGGCGGGAACTGGGAAGTAGTCCTGAATATTTTCCTCAGCAAAAATAGGCTGTCCGGCAGCCACATTGCCAATGACAGGGAGGCTTACCATCTCGGTACGCACCATCTGGAAGCTGTCATCACAGATCTCAATGGCACGGGGCTTGGTCGGGTCTCTGCGGATATAGCCGTTCTTCTCCAGGGTCTCTAAATGAGAATGCACGGAAGAGGTGGACTTTAAGTTCACTGTCTCACAGATCTCACGTACTGTGGGGGGATAGCCTCTCTTCAAAATCTCATCCTTGATATAATCTAATATTTCCTGCTGCTTGGCAGTGATCTTTCCATAGCCCATAAATAACCTCCGATAAACGTTAGTTCTTACTGATTTCTATAACGATTATAGCATAGCAAAAAGTAAAAAGCAAACATATATTCCAAAAATATGTTCGATTTTTGGCTTGACATCAGAATACATGTTCGATATAATACAAACATAAAGAACAAATGTTCCCGAACAAACTTTCTTATACGAGGTGGAATACATTATGAGAGCACAGAAGAGTGTATATCGAATGACAGACAGAGAATTGAGAATATATAAGAGACAGATGAAGCGGAGACAGCAGATGCAGCGTAAGATCTTCACAATGCTTGCTACGATCTGTGTGATCGTTTTCTGTGCAGTGTCCTATCACGGAATCCGTTCCCTGGCAAGTTCCGGGGAGGATCAGCTGAAGTTTAAGTATTATACCCAGGTGACGGTTGCTTACGGTGAGACTTTGTGGGATCTGTCCGACGATTATATCGATTATGAAGAATATAAGGATAAGAACGAATATATTGCAGAAGTGCAGAGCATCAACCATCTGGCAGAAGAGGATTCGATCAGAGCCGGGCAGACCCTGATCGTCCCTTATTATTCCTATGACTTTGTGAAGTGATAATAAAATACACTGGATTACATTTTGCATAATGTGATCCAGTGTAAAAATATGAGTTAATGGTCTGGGTGATCGTAATGACTGTCGCTGTGTTCCCGCAGATGAAAGGCATTGGCAGCCTGTCTGCGGCGTTGTTCTTCCAGTGCTGCATAGTGCTTACGGGTGGTGTTGACATCCTTATGTCCCAGGACATC
>CAVJMX010000011.1:0-35054 GCA_963650795.1 Bacteroidales bacterium H4 | reverse complement strand
ACATCGTCAATATCTAATCCCACACATTCCGATACACGAATACCGGTTCCCAATAAAAGTGTCAGAAGCGCCACATCGCGGAGTTTGGTTTTCTTATGATATTCCAGTTCCTTTTTGGTCAGCTTGGTGCCATCCTCCACCTGATCCAGCAGAATCGCCACTTCATTGGGTTCCAGCCTGATGATCTCTTTTTCGTGGCGCTTCGGCAGGGGAACCAGTGCTGCCGTGTTTTTCTCAATGCGTTCACTCTGAAAGTAGTAGTTATAGAAGCTTCTCAGAGCGGCGAGCTTTCTTGCCTTTCCACGTTCTTCGTTGGTGATGTTTTTACCATCCTTCTGATACAGACTCATATAGTCCAGATATTCTTCGATATCCGTTCGCTGTACCATATCCAGTACAGACAGCGGAAACTCAGTGATTTCCATTTTATTGCAATAAGCGTTTTCTTCATGGAGAAATTCAAAAAAAAGACGGATATCATAGGCATAGGCGAGCCTGGTTCTCGTGGAAGTATAGGGTTCGATGCCACGGAAGAAATCTCTGCAGAACGGCGGAAGCGTATCCAGCACTTTACGCAGCTTTAAAATGTTGTTTTTATTTTGTTCATCGTGGTAATTTTCTTCTTTAATGACTGCCAAAGTAATCGGTCCATCCTTCCATATTTCCATTTTGAATTGCGGTGAAGATACGATCTTTGATTCCGGGATTCTCTCTGTTTAATTGTCCGAGTAATTCTTTGATATATTCCCGCTTGGTATGTCCGTCGGCGGGGCAGGGACTCTTTACAACGGGAACCTGATATTTATGTACAAATCCGATGACCTCGGACTCCCGCATATAGATTAACGGACGGATCACCGTCAGGTCCGTCTTGTCCAGGTGCGTCACGGGGGAAAAGGTATGCAGACGTCCCTCATAGAAGAGGGAGAGCATCATGGTCTCCACCACATCATCCTCGTGATGCGCGTAAGCGATTTTATTGCACCCTGCCTCTTTAATAGCATCGTTCAGGGCACCTTTACGCATTTTGGCGCACAGGGAACAGGGATTGTCCTCCTTGCGGTCTTCAAATACGATTTTGGCGATGGAAGTCTCCACCACGGTATAGGGAATATCCCGTGAGGCACACAGCGCACGAATCTCGTCCAGGTTCAGATTCTCAAAACCAAGATCCACCGTTACCGCCAAAACGGTAAAATGTTTCGGATAAAATTTGCTTAATTCATGTAACGCCAGCAGGAGAGTAAGGCTGTCCTTGCCGCCGGAGATTCCCACAGCGATCCGGTCGCCTTCTTCGATCATCTGATAGTCATCCACAGCCTGTCTCACTCGGCTTAATACTTTTTGTAATGTCATTGTTCGCTCCATTCTTTTACTGGTATCTATTTTATACTGCCGGGAATTCTTTTTCAACCAAAACGACAGATTTCTTCTTGTGGTGAGGACGAAACCATAGTATATTAAAAGTAATGAGTTCATTTAAGAAAGGTGTGGGCAGATGAAATACGATTTAAAAAACAATAAGTATTTTCGTTGGGGACTGACCGCATTCCTGACGGTTGCAGCCAGTATCTGTTTTTATTATCTGGTATTCCACGGAAGCAGCATCAAGGCGGGCTTCCATACGATCACCGGGATTCTGATGCCGGTGGTGTATGGACTGGTGACGGCATATCTGCTGACTCCGGTACTGAATTTTATAGAGACGAAGCTGTTATTCCCTCTGTGTCGGAAGCTGAAAGTAAAGGAAACTAAGAAGCGTAATTCCATCGTTCGCGGAATCGGCATACTGGTCACTGCTTTTTTGTTTATTGCATTGATCTACAGTCTGGTTGCCATGATGCTTTCCCAGATCGTTCCCAGTATTGTGAATATTGCTTCTAATTTTGATACTTATATCAATAACTTTACAAAATGGATCAGCAAGATCATGAATGATAATCCGGAATTGGGAAGCCAGATCACTTTTCTGATCGACAAATATTCCGTAGAACTGGAGAACTGGTTAAATAACACGGTGTTGTCCAAGACCAGTCAGGTGATCATGACGGTGTCCTTAAGTGTAATCAACATTATCAAAGGGCTGTGGGACTTCATCATTGGATTCATCATTTCCATTTATGTACTGGCAAGCAAGGAAAAGTTTGCCGGACAGGCGAAGAAAATGGCTTATGCTTTCTTTGAGCAAAAATCCGCTAACCGTCTGATCAAAAGCTTTCGTTTTACACACAGTACTTTTATCGGATTTATCGGTGGCAAGATCGTAGATTCCTTCATTATCGGATGCCTGTGCTTTATCGGAACCACCTTATTGCAGACCCCGTATGCAGCACTGGTCAGTGTAATTGTGGGTGTGACGAATATTATCCCGTTCTTCGGTCCTTACCTGGGTGCTATTCCCAGTGCGATTCTGATCCTGGTGGTAGACCCGATGCATCCGCTGAACTGTGTATATTTTGTCCTGTTTATTCTGATATTACAGCAGTTTGACGGCAACTTCTTAGGACCTAAGATCCTGGGAAACTCCACGGGACTTACCGGTTTCTGGGTAATATTTGCCATCACAGTATTCGGAGGATTGTTCGGAATCATCGGCATGATCGTCGGTGTGCCTATTTTTGCGGTAATCTATGCAGCTATTAAGGCGGTAGTCAATACGTTCCTTCAGAAAAAGGATCTGCCGATAGAGACGGTAAAGTATTCTTATCTGAAAAATATTGACGAGGATGGGTTCCATCAGCTGGATTCCAGACTGCAAAAGGATCATGAGATCAAAGATCAAGCAAATTCAGAAGAGATTAAAATAGATCAAGAAGAGAAAGACGCAGGAGAGAAGTAGACAAATGCGATTTGTAATACAACGGGTACAACATGCAGAGGTAAAAGTAGACGGTGAAGTAACCGGAAGCATCGGCAAAGGCTTTCTGGTGCTGATCGGCGTGGCTGAGACAGATACCAGAGAGATTGCCGACAAAATGATTAAGAAGCTTTTAGGGCTGCGGATCTTTGAAGATGCCCAGGGCAAGACCAATTTAGATCTGCACGCGGTCGACGGCGAATTGTTGCTGGTATCGCAATTTACCTTATACGCAGACTGCAGAAAAGGCAACCGTCCGTCCTTCATCAATGCCGGGAAACCGGATATGGCGAACGAACTGTACGAATACATTATCAGTAAGTGCCGTGAAAGCATTCCCAAAGTGGAAAAAGGAATCTTTGGCGCTGACATGAAAGTGTCCCTGTTAAATGATGGTCCCTTTACCATATTGCTAGATTCCGCGGAAATCTGCTAAAACAAGCCTTACGAATAGTTCCTGAGCCATTTCTTTGTGGAACTATTCGTTAAACTTGTCTTTTGCGCATAGTTGGTTCTGGCTCTCTATACCACCAGTAAGGTCTGAATTCTATAAACGTGAAATCGTCAATCAATTATTTGTCTTTTCCAACGAGGTAATGATTGCAGAACCTATTACAACAATTGCAAGAATCGGACCGTACAATATCGACCTCCCTCGTTAGATTTTCAAGCCTGACGAGGGAGGTCGGTACATAAAAAAGCATTATTATTTTATTCTACAGCTTCCATAAAGTACATCCGGGAGGAAAAATCCGGGAACAGTCGGGTGTCGGAATTGTATCCGGTACCGGCGAACGCAGGCTTCAGAGCGATTCCGGCACGCATCAGGGTATCTCCGTAAGCGGTCAATTCTTCTTTTTCACCATCCATATTCACAAATCGTGACAGAATCTCCTGTAAGGCGGATCCCTGCTTGATATGCACCGGAGAAACGGTGTTCACCAGGTCTCCGAAGTCTTTCAGGTTGTATTTGATCTCCCGGCTGTAAAAATGGTATTTTGCATCGGGAAGCAGTCCTGCTGGACGATACCAGTCATGGGACTGGTTCGGAGCTGCCAGGCGCCGGAAGAACAGTCCCACTGCTCTCCTGCCATCCGGGGACACGCAGGTCCAGGATAAGGTTTCTGTATCAGGATCCTCATTTTCAACACTACGGTAAAAGGTACCAAACTGGAAGACATCCCGCCATTTTTTATAGAGCGTAATCTGCTCACGAATCGCATTCAGATCACTTCCGGACAGATCTCTTAAGTTACATTCATATCCTAAGACACCGAAGGAAGCCACCTGAAAACGGGTCTCAAGGGGCGTTACACGCAGCGTCTGATGATTCGGGCAGGATGACACGTGTGCTGTAAATGTAGATAGGGGGTAACCATAACTGTAACTGTTCTGAATCTCCGTACGGCACAGGGCATCCGTATTGTCACTTGCCCAGATCTGCGGGAAATAACATAATATCCCCAGGTCAAAACGGTTGCCGCCGGCACTGCAACCTTCAAATAAAATCTCAGGGAAACGTGCCGTGAGTTCCTTCATAATGTGATACAGCCCCAGCACATAACGGTGTGTCGTCTCTCCCTGTCTCGCAGCAGGCAGATACGGGGAATAAATATCACTGAAAATGCGGTTCATATCCCATTTCACATAACGGATATCACCGGAAGAAAATACCTTCGTCATCTGATCGATCACGTATTGTCTGACTTCCGGATTGCAGAGATCCAGGATACACTGATTCCGTCCTTCGGAATGCGGGTGATTGGGAATTCGCATGGTCCAGTCGGGATGTTCTTCATAGAGCTTACTTTTTTCACTGATCATCTCCGGCTCTACCCAGATACCGAAATCCATTCCCAGATCCTTTATTTTTTTACTGAGAGAAGCAATACCGCCGGGCAGCTTCTTCGGATCGGGTTCCCAGTCGCCCAGGGAGGTAGTGTCATTATTCCGTCCGGCAAACCATCCGTCATCCATAACGAACAGTTCGATACCGACATCTTTTCCGGCTTTGGCAAGCTGTAACAGTTTCTTCTCATCAATCTTAAAATAACAGGCTTCCCAGCTGTTTAACAGAACGGGACGCGGTCTTCTCTTCCATACTCTCCGGACAATATGCTCCCGGATAAAGGAATGCAGCTGTGTGCTGAGTCCCCGATAGCCTTCTGCAGAGAAGCTAAAAACCGCTTCCGGGGTATCGAAGGACTCTTCCTCTGCCAACTGCCAGGAAAAGCTTCTGGGATTTATCCCGCTTACAAATCTGAGTTTTCCATAAGAATCTTTCTCAAGGGCTTCATAATGATTTCCACTGTAGATCAGGTTGCAGCCGATACAAGAACCGGAAGTCTCACAAGTATTCTTATGTCCCAGGATCATAAAAGGATTCGATCGGTTCGAAGAGGTTCCCGTATAAGAAGCATTTACAAATTTGCCGGAACGTAAGGCAATCTGTTCTCTGTGCATCTCTCTTGCCCAGGCACCGCTAAAATGTGTGATGACAGAATAATCTTCCGCCAGATCCAGCTGTGCACTCATACATCTTTCGAGGGTGACAGCATTGTCAGAATGATTGATCAGGCAGGCACTGCGGGTGATCACATCGTTTTCTTCATAGACTGTATAAAATAACTGCAGTTCCAGATGATTCGTAACATCCTGCAAAATAATCTGAAGACATTCCGCTGAATCATTTTCTGCTTCCGAATAACTGTGAGGCAGCCCGGAAGCCTGTAAACGCTGCTCTCTGTCCTTGTAAGTCAACACTTCATAGGAAGTAAAGGTAAAGTCAGAGGTGACACTTCCGTCAGTAAATCTAGCTTCCAGAAAAGGTTCTCTGATATCTCCTTTTCCCAGGGTGCCAACCTCCAGGCAGACATCTTCCATGGAGATCTGCGGATGTTCCCCGTCGTAGGTACAGGTATTTCCCGGAGCGAAAGCTCTCTGTATGACAAGGGGCGCACAGGAGGAAGGATCCTGTGCATCCACAGTGATCCGTTCTCCATAATACAGATGCTCTAAATGCCCGGTCTCCATGATCCGCATTCCGTAAGTTGCGTGGGCTGTCTGTAAAAAGAACCATAGTTTTTTATCTTTTAAAATCTGAATCATGCTTTAAGCCTCCTGGATCTCCTTTAAGCGTTCATCGGTCAGTTCATACTTCTTATGAAAGAATATGACACCGATGACAAGGAGCAGAATGGGGAACAGCGTCATCGTCATACGAAGCCCTACCACGGATCCTCCGGAAGCTCCTGCTGCAGCTGCCGTATCACTGGTATCGGAACTTAAATTGCAGAGATTCAGGCACAGAGAAGCCACTAATGCAGCCACACCGGAAGCCAGTTTTACCACGAAGGTCTGCATGGAGAAAATGACACTCTCGTCTCTGCGATGATTTTTCCACTGACCGTAATCTACGGTGTTGGCTAAAAATACGGTGGTCAACACGGTCAGCATACCGTTGGCACCAAAGATCAGAAATCCGGGAATAAACAGTAATAATACATTTCCCATATTTGTAAAGCATAAAAGCAGTAATACAGCATATCCGGCAATTGCCATCAGGAAGCTGACATAGAAGATCCGGATGGTGCTTAAGAATTTCCGAAGTAACGGGAATAAAATCATCATGGCAAGGATCTGTACCGCTCCGCCGAAGGTATTAAACAGGGTGTAGGAATTGTACCAGGTAGCTCCTCCGAAATCGTATTTGAAGAAATAAATCACCAGGTTGGAGGTGGTGTAAACGGCGCAGTTGATCAGCACGATGGTAATTACGACAGCCATTGCCTGATCGTTCTGAATTAATGCCTTGAACATCTGACCGATGGAGGGAGCATCCACATCTACCGTGGATTTTTCTTTGATATTAATGCAGGTAACCGCAATGAAAATCACGAACAGCACCGCGATGATCAGAGTAAATCTTGAAAATCCCACACGCTCTTCTCCTCCGCCCAGGGCATTGACACAGAGCATGGTGATCACGGTGATAATGGCAGAGCCGACACCGGCGCAGGAGCGTCCTAAAGTAGACAGCCCTTCACGCTCTTTTCCGCTGTGGGTAAATGCCGGAATCATGGACCAGAAGGGAATATCCATCATGGTATAGGTCACACCCCAGAGAATATAAGTAACAGCCGCATAAGCCACCAGTCCGCTGCCGTTCAGTGCGGGCGGTGCCGAGAACATCAGATACAGTACAACAGCATTGGTCACAGTACCGATCAGCAGCCAGGGACGGAATTTCCCCCATCTGGTCCTGGTCTTAGCCACAATGACACCCATGAAGGGATCGTTAAAAGCATCGAACACTCTTGCCGCCAGCAGGATAATACCCATGGCTACGGCATTTACGCCTAAAATATCCTGATAATAATACAAAATGTAGCTGGCAGACAGCATGTACACCATGTCTTTGCCTACCGCGCCCAGCCCGTAAGAAAACTTTTCTTTTCCGCTTAAACCCATAATTGTAACCCTAACCTTTCTGTGTATTTTATATCGTTACCTGAAAATCGATGGACCGCTGTCCCGCAGTCTGTGAACGAATGGACAAGGTTCCCTGACCGCTTTTCCCAAGACTTTTTACGTAAGTTCCGCCCATGCCGCCCTGTAAGGCAATGGTGTCAGGTCCGATGATGGCAATGTCACCTTCTGCGACAAGCTGCACCGGTTCCTGATAAAACGGAAGCACATTGCCGTGGGCATCCACCGCCCGGATCCGCACCAGAGCCACATCATAGCTGTGATGCTCCGCCAGATGCGTATGATCCGCTTCTGCTTCCAGACGGATCTCATTCACCGGCTCTTTGGTCACGCTGCTTACCACGTTACCGTCTTTGATGGCATCAAAGCGGTATACGGTAGCGGTACCACCCCAGTCACCGATGTATTTGGTATAAAGCTTCGTTACTTCCGCAAAATCAATATGATAGATCAGAAGCAATTTTAAGGCAGTGAGGTATAACCGCTTCGGAATATGGTTCAGGCTGCCTCTTGCCACGAGATTCATGGCATCGGTGATCTCCTTTGCGTGCTTCGGACGGAATCTTTCGTTCTGCGCAAAAGAATCCCCGATAAAATCATCGATCAGAATGGGACCGTGCTTCAAATGCTTGTAAGGAGACATTTCCGGCAGGTATTCCTTGATGAACCGGTCGTTTTTATACATTTTCACGCTGTCGGCATTGGACAGAATGTAGATGTTACCGCGGTTACAGCCGGGATGTTCTCCGATATCCATGGAGGAAGTGATCTCCAGCACCGGTGTCTGTTCCTGTTCACAGGCATAGATGGTAGCTGCCAGTTTTGGATTCCGGAACATATCCATGACACCGTGATAGCAGATCCGGTCACCGCTTCCGAAGTCCTTATGGGTATTGTAATCAAACATGCACCAGCCGAAGCTTCCGGCGATATTCTCCTGTCCTGCCACAGCATCCAGAACATTGGCATGACGGATGGCATGTTCGCTGCGGCGCTCTTCGTTGTCGAAAGCCTTGGTGGGATACATATGTCCGTTATATTCACTGATGAGATAAGGCTTCTCCATATCGGAAGTGACCTTTTTCTTCGGATCACAGCCGGGCATCTCCCCATCGTGCAGGAAATCATTATAGGTATAGACATCTTCCAACAGATGACTTTTTTTAATGGCGCGAACACCCCCGGTGGGTCTCGTAGGATCCAGCTTATGTGCCACGGCATTGGTCTTCTCATAAAAGGAATCATCGTCCGGAGACTCATTGATCCGTACACCCCATAAAATTATTGAGGGATGATTGCGGTACTGGCGGATCATGTCCTCCGCATTCACCACTGCCTGTGCTTTCCAGGCATCATCACCGATGTGCTGCCAGCCGGGAAATTCGGTGAAGACCAGAAGTCCCAGTTCATCACAGCGCTCTAAAAAGTAATGGCTTTGGGGATAATGGGAAGTCCGTACGGCGTTCAGTCCCAGCTCCTTTTTCAACAGATCCGCATCCAGCTTCTGCATGCTCTCCGGCATGGCATATCCCACATAAGGGTAGCTCTGGTGGCGGTTTAAGCCCCGAATCCGCAACTTTTTGCCATTGAGGTAAAAGCCGTCCTTTTTAAATACCGCCTCCCGGATACCAAAGGTGATCTTAGATTCGTCTAAAAGTGTTTCTCCCTGTAAAAGCTGTGTCTTTAATCGATACAGATGGGGATGCTCGGTATCCCACAGTGCCGGATGGGGAATGCTGCCCCGGACTAATATCGCAGCCTGTGTATCCGCAGATATGGTTTCCTCACAGAGAAGCTGCCAGTCAGGATCTTGCACAGCATTATCCTTTAAAGCATAATACTGTCTGACTTTAAGTCCTTTCGCAGCTTCATAAAAAGTGATCTCAGAAGTCACCTGGGCAGCCTCCGGGGTGAGTTTCGTATGCACGAAAATATCCTGCAGGGCAACTTTCTCTTTTACTTCCAGATACACATCCCGGTAGATACCACCATAGGTCATATAGTCGATGACGTAGCCAAACGGCGGAACGTTTAAATTCTCCCTGCTGTCTAAGCGGACACAGAGCAGATTGTCCTGTCCATAGAGAACATGTTCTGTCAGATCCACGGTAAACGCGGTGTAGCCGCAGTGATGTTCTCCTACTTTTTCTCCATTGCACCAGACCGTACTATCATGGGCAGCGCCCTCAAAGGTAAGCAGAATCCGCTTTCCCTGCCAGTCCGCCGGAACCTGCAGATGGCGTCTGTAACCACTGACCATCTGGTAAATGGATTCGTCAAAATAATGAAAGGGCGTTTCCTTACAGGTATGGGGCAGGCGGACCGTCTGCAGGGTGTTTTCCGGGTATTCCGGTGCCGCTAAACTGTCTTCAAACCGCTCGGTGAACAGCCAGTCGTCGTTTAAATAAAGCCGCTGTGTCATAGTTTCACTCCTTTAGTCTGCGTAGTTACGGTCTCTGTGCGATTCCGTACATGAGAATATTTACGACCTCGTTTAAGGCGTCCACGTAAGTCAGACGGTTCTGCGCGAGGATATCCCGCTGGAAAAACTGTTCGATAGAGGCCTCCAGCATCATTTTCACCAGACAGATGGGAACCGGACGAATACTGCCTTCTGCCATGCCCATCTCGATCAGCTGGATCGTGGGTTCCCAGCCGGTCTCTAAGCGGAGTTCCACTTTCTGATAGATCTTCGGGTATTTGTCCCGGAGGGAATACAGTTTCCTAAGGTCGATATTCTGATAACCTTCCGGCAGGACTCCTAAGATGCGCTGCAGCTTTTCGGTGATACCCAGGGTGGGATCCGTCAGGATCAGCTGTTCGCTTTCCTTGATGGAATCAAAAATATAATCTACCATGGCGAGGAACAGTGCTTCTTTGTCATCATAGACCGTATAGATGGTCTTTTTGCTGATGGATAGCTCCTTTGCCAGGTCATCCATCGTGAACTTCAAGCCTTTCCTGTCGAAGACACGAAGGGTGGCATCCAAAATGTTTTTTTGCAGAGCATCTGTGGTATCCATAGGCATTCCTCCGTCTTTTGAATTCTTTAAAGTCATCTCTTTGGAAACTGAAATTTAATTTTGCGTTTCCTTTGATACAAGAGTAGCATTTCGTAAGGGAATATTCAAGAAACGTTTTTACCAAAAAGAGTTTCCTAAAATTGTGAAATATAACAAAAAACCAGCCAAACATAAGTTGACTGGTTTAAACAGGTTCCTATATTTTTTTCCATTGTTCCGCCAGGGTGGGATGGGATTTTTTCCGGGTGATCTCCACCAGTCCAAGCGGCGTCATGTCCACGATCCGGGGATGCTGTGGATCTGATGCCGTCAAAGCTTTCAGGTATTCCAGCAGCTTTTGACGATTTTCCTTTTCCGCCATATTGATGAAGTCTACGATAATGATACCGGACAGATTCCGCAGACGCAGCTGTCTCGCGACCTCTTCCGCTGCTTCGGCATTGACCTGATAATAGGTCTCTTCTCCCATCTTCTTAGATTCGTTTTTGCCGGAGTTGACATCGATGACAGTCATTGCCTCCGTGGGTTCGATAACGAGATAACCGCCGCATTTCAGCCATACCCTTGTATCCAGTGCTTCCTCCAATCCCCGCTCCAAAGAATACAGCAGTCGTAAGGAGATAGCAGGATCTTCGTAGAGTCTAAGGGACTTATTTAACAGAAGCCTATGTCCGCTTTCGGACAGCTTACGGAAGATTTCAGCATCGTCTGTAAGGACCTCAGAATATTCCGAAGGAAGTGCCAGCTGCTCCAATACCTCGTAGACGGCTTCAGAAGGTGCATGAAGGCATGCAGGGCATACTTTATGGACTGACTGCTCCAAAAGGTTCTGAAGAGCCTCAGACGCGCTTTCAGGGGCAATGCCGCCTTTTACCAGCTGTTGTTTCATACGGGATGGATCTGCGGTAACGGATGCCCGCTTTGTCTTCTGGGCATCTCTGGTGACCATGACTACGAGTTCATCTCCGACTTTTAAGGTCCCGTCTGCCTTACGATTGGTCAGATACGCTTCCGCAGCCTCCCGCAGCGGCAGAAAACACAATTCTCCGGAAGGAATCTCTACAAAACAGGCATCGATATTTTTCGCCACATTCTGGATTTTCCCAAGGTAAATGCCTCCGATCCTGCTGGTATCCGATCTAAGTACCCGCAAGGCAGCCACACCCTTTGCATTGACCAGCAGTGCCACCTTCCGTTCTCTGAGGCAGGTGAAGATCAGTTTTCCTTCCGTACAGTCCATGTTTTTACGGATTTCATTTACTTCTTTTTCTCTGGCCGGTCTGCCGCCGGTGAGACTGCGGCTCATTCGGCATCTCCGGAAGCAGCCTTGTAAGCTTCTTCGCTGTCAAAGCCGATGGCATCTAAGGGAAGCAGTTCGCCTGCGTCATTTCTAAGATACGTCTCTTCTCTGTTGATCAGAAGGGCATTTTCCGGGAGAGTCTCTCCGTTTTCGGAAAACAATGCTTCGATAACCTGGATCGGCTTAATATTCCCGGCACTGGAGGCATCCACCAACAGATACAGACGGTCATTGTCCACGACCTTCATCTCGTAGATGCCCTCTTTTAAATTGATCTCCCGGCTGCCCTTTTTGGTCTCTTTGGTGATCAGAATCTCTTCCTTTGCAAGGAAGTGCTCCACCGCAGGGGCAAGATCAAAATGAGGTCCTCTGCCCTCACGGAAAGCGACCGTATATCCTGCAGCAGCCACACTTGCCATGGCATTTCCCGCCTTGTCCGGCAGGATCTTCACGGAAGTGATCTCAATGCCATACACAGATGCGGCATTTAATCTTGCTTTCACATCCTCACAGGAGGTCAGGGAATGCACTTCCAGATCCATATATTCTCCGTTGCTGGTCAGTCCCACTCCTAAAGGTGCGGCGAAGGACATGATCTGATGCGGGCTGAAACCGCCGGTATATGCCACATCCAGCTCCGCTCTGCGGTTGGCTTTCTGGAAAAAGCGCATCACATCCAGATGACCGATGAAACGTACCGGTCCGTATTTTTTGAATTTGACTCTTAATTTCATAATCTTTATTCTTAACTCCGTAATCTATGTCTGTGACTTTGGTCTGCCCCAGGCTTAACCTCTGGGCTCTATGCAGATACCGCAGCCGAATCTGGCGGCACCGCAGCCCTGACATGCCTGTTTGCAGTTCGGGGAGATCGTCTCGTTTTTCGCTTTCTGCCATTCCCTCTCCAGGAAAGAGCGGGACACGCCGCAGTCCAGGAAATCCCAGGGCAGGATCTCGTCCAGGGGACGTTCTCTGTGGGAATAGAAATCCGGATCCAGACCGCAGGCATCGAAGGCTTCCATCCAGACATCATTGTGGAAGTATTCGCTCCAGGCATCGTAAAAGCAACCCTTGTGATAGACATATAAAAGCACCTGGGATAATCTTCTGTCGCCTCGTGCCAGGACGCCTTCCAGGACGCTGACATCCGCCTCATGCCAGTTGTACTTGATACTCTTCTGGTTCAACTGCTCGGAGATGGCTTTTCTGGTCAGATATGCCTTTCCCACGAATTCTTCCTTGGTACACTGGGGCGCCCACTGGAACGGCGTAAAGGGCTTCGGTACGAAAAAGGAAGTACTGGTAACGATCTGCACTCTGCCGTTGACACGTTTTTCCTTCGGCACTGTATCGAAGAAGGTGGCTGCAATCTTATTGGACAGCTCGGCGATGCCGCGGATATCTTCTTCGGTCTCGGTGGGATGTCCCAGCATAAAATAGAGCTTTACTCTCGTCCAGCCGCCCTCGAAAGCTAACGCGGAACCATGCAGGATCACTTCCTCCGTCAGTCCCTTGTTGATCACATCCCGCAGTCTCTGGCTGCCTGCCTCCGGGGCAAAGGTCAGGCTGGATTTCTTTACATCCTGCACCTTGCTCATGACATCCAGGGAAAAGGCGTCGATACGTAAGGAAGGCAGGGAGATATTGATATGCCGCTTGTCACATTCTTCAATCAGGAAATCGATCAGCTCCGGCAGCTTGCTGTAATCACTGGAGCTTAAGGAGCTTAAGGAGATCTCCTCATGACCGGTATTCTTCAGCATCTCCATGGCGTATTTTTTCAGAACTTCCACGTCACGCTCTCTGACCGGACGATACAGCTGTCCCGCCTGGCAGAAACGGCAGCCGCGGATACAGCCGCGCTGGATCTCTAAGACCACTCTGTCCTGGGTGACCTTAATATAAGGCACCACGGGCTTCATGGGATAAAAGCTGTCGGTCATATCCGTCACCAGCTCCTTGCGGATGGTGGCGGGAATCCCTTCCTCCGTGGGCAGGAAGGAGGCGATGGTACCGTCTTCGTGGTAGGTGGTCTCATAGAACCTGGGAACATACATGCCGGGCAGCTTTGCCGCCTGACGTAAAAATTCCTCTCTGCCGGTCTTTTCTGCTCTGGATTTTTTATACAGATCGATCAGAGGACGGTACTGGGTCTCCCCTTCTCCGATATAGAAAATATCAAAAAAGTCCGCGATAGGCTCCGGATTATAGGTGCAGGGACCTCCGCCGATGACAATGGGACAGTCATCGCCACGCTCTGTTGCAAGCAGCGGGATCTGTGCCAGATCCAGGACCTGCAATATATTCGTATAACACATCTCGTACTGTATAGTGATTCCTAAGAAATCAAAATCTTTGATGGGATCCTGACTCTCCAGGGCAAACAGCGGAATGTTCTCTTTCCGCATAATGGCATCCAGATCCACCCAGGGAGAATACACTCTCTCACACCATACATCCTCCCAGGAGTTGAGCATGCCATACAGGATCTGAATCCCTAAGTGGGACATACCGATCTCGTAGACATCCGGGAAACACATACAGAAACGGACATCGATATCATTTAAATCCTTCACCACCGCATTTACTTCGTTGCCGATGTAACGGGCAGGCTTCTCGATCTTCATCAGAATATCATCGCTTAACGCTAACTTTTCATTCATAAACTATCATTACCTCAATTTATTTTTCATGCTGCGGACATCTTCCTCTGTGCAGGGAAGTTCGGAATACCGGGCTTTTTCATAGATTTCCGCCATTCCCGTAATACCGAGATTTTTTTGCGCATCTCTAGCAGTATAAAATGGGATGCGCTCTTTTGCAAGCCCACAGGTACTTATTTTTTTCTGATACAGGCAGCGGATCTTCTGCGCGGCATCCGGATGGAACAAAAAAGAGAACTTTTTCCGCCCGGAAGGGCCATTATGTTCGCCGGGAGCCTCCAGCCGCTCCCTCCTGTCGGTATCTTCCGGTGCGCTTTCGGCTCCGGATATCTCTGAAAACTGCCATTTTTCCTGCAAAAATGCCACAAGCCGGCGAATACCGCGGTACAACAAATACACGGCAGCAATCAGAAGCGCAATGATGGCAATATATTCCAAAATCACCCACAGAATAAAAGGATCTTCGCTTGGAGGTAGTGGCATTTCGCCACTGCCTGGGCTCTGTTCGATGATGGCTTCCGGATCTGTGGTGTCCATAGGAAGCAATCCGAACAGGAGGCGGAGCACTGCAAGCAGACCGCTTCGCAGAGCCTGTAAAAAAGGTTTCAGCCAGGCAAATTGCGACACCAGGATCAGTATCATTCCGGAGAACAATACAAAAGCCGCAGTACTGCGAAGTCCCGAGCGGAAAATCTCCCGGAACGGGATCCTGCCGGTGCTTAAGCGGTTCACCGTAAGGAAATCCTCATAGGACTGTAAAAATAAAATCACGGCATACAGCAAAAAGACCAGGATCAGGCTCAGCCTGTAATAAAGATCCCAGGCAGTGTCTCCCTGATAATGCTGCAAAAACAGGCAGAAAAAGGAAATGCCGAAAACTAACGGCAGAGGCAGCGGATCCGACTCGAAATCCTCCGTCCGAAAACGCAGGTGGAGGGAATAGATCACAAAGCCGATTCCCACCAGAAACCTTACTCCGCGGTTCACACCATTCTCCGCTGGCAGCACATACAAAACTACCACCGCCAGTCCATGCAGCAATAAAAGTACCGGCAGGTGCTTACAACGTTTCCTCACGTAATACAATAAAAAATAAAGTAACGACAACAACATCCATACCACCATGGAAGGGCGCTTCTGCGGTTCCAGGGCAGCCAGCAGTGTCGCCGCCGTCATGGCAAAAGGATAAAAACATAATTGATTTAATAAATCCGTCAATAACTCTTTCACATTCAGACGCTTTCTTCCCGCAGGGAAATTTCTCTCAGAGAAATAAAAGTAATCATGGCTTTCAGGTCCTCTTCTGTCTCCGGAGGCGTTGCCTCGGAATAGGGTAAGAACCATTTCATATCCGGATGCAGTGCATGATAGTCCCGGATCAGTGCCGCAAAATCTTCATAGGCGTTGGGTGAGACGATGCAGGTATAGAGGGAACCGGCGGTCTCATTAAGTCTTGATCCGAACAGCTCCGTAAAAGGAAGAACGGGCTGCGATGTATCGATCCTGGCAAAAGCCCGCAGTACGGCTTCCCGCTGTCTGACACCGCCGCCTGCCTCTAAAATGCAGGGATCTTTATGGACCACATCCACGCCATTGCAATACACTGCGACCTGCATGCCCTGTTCCAAAAACAGAAGCAAAAGTGCTGTGGCAATCTGTAAACTGGCTTCCACACAGTCTTCTTTTTTCAGAATTCCGGTATCTTCCAGATTGATAAAAATACGAACCGATTTTTCCGCGGTATAATTCTTCTGATTGACCTTGAAATCTCCGGTACGTGCGGTCGCTTTCCAGTTGATGCTTCTCAGATCATCCTGGGGCTGATACTCCCGGATGCCCCGGTATTCAAAAGGATCTTCCAACAGGTGTCTCTTCGCCAGCACTTCCCCATTTAACTGTTTCAAGGACTGCCTGAATTCCGGATGGGAAAAGGGCTTCGGATAGACATAGAGACTGCACTGATCGATGGTGGTAACTGCGGTATATTGCGCAGTCAGGAACAGATCCGATGCCACGAGATCCGCTTCCCGGATGGTGTAATAGCCTCTCCTGGCGGCGGTAAAGTGTAATTCTCTGGTCACCTTCTCCATGCGTCCGATCTGGAAAATATCATTGCGGTAAAACTTATCCGTGGTGCGGGAGCCCTTGGTATCGGCAAATACCAGATGCCTGTCGGTCTGGAACTTGACCTTCAGCATGGTGAGCGGAAGTTTTTTCTGATTCTCAATGATCTCCGACAGGGTGCTTTCCTGTCCCTCCCAGATGCCCTGCTCCCGAAAAGCCAGGCGTACTCTCAAGTTCTTATACCATATTTTCTGATAGACGGTCTTCTGCCCCAGATACAAAAGTACTGCGACGACCAGGATTCCCAGCAGCTGTATCATGGCTCGAACCTTTCTGTGGGTACGGGGATGGAGGACAGAATGGCTTCCATTTTAGCCGTTGCAGAGCCAGCTGCAGTCCCCATGCCGCATACCAGTCTGTGGGCAAGCACCGGAACCGCCAGGATGCGGACATCATCCGGCAGACAATATGTGCGTCCCTGCAGATAAGCATAGGCTTTCACACAGCGTAACAGCCCTAAGGTACCTCTGGGGCTTACTCCTGCCAAAATACCGTCGGCATTTCTCGTGGCTTCCACGATCTGTACCATATATTCCCGGATGCAGGGATGGACGAATACTTTCGCGGCTTCCGCCCGGGCAGATAACAGCTCGTCCAGTGTAACTACCGGTGTTAAAGTAAGCAGCGGATCTTCCTCCATATACAGTTCCAGAATGCGCAGTTCTTCCTCTCTGTCCGGAAGCTGCATGGATAATTTCATGAGAAAACGGTCTAACTGTGCTTCCGGCAGTGGGAATACTCCGGCGCTTTCGATGGGATTTTCCGTGGCAATGACGAAAAACGGCTCTCCCGGTGTATAGGAGACACCGTCGATGGTCACCTGGCGCTCTTCCATACATTCCAACAGTCCCGCTTGGGTCCTGGGGGTGGCACGGTTCAATTCATCCGCCAGCAAAATATTGGTGAACACCGGACCCTTGCGCAGGGTGAACTCGTTTTTCTGTCTGTCATAGACATTGATACCGGTAATGTCTCCCGGTAACAGATCCGGAGTAAACTGTACTCTGCGAAACTCGGCACTGACAGATCTCGCCAGTGCCTTGGCAAGCTTTGTCTTGCCCGTACCGGGGACATCCTCTAAGAGGACATGTCCGTCGGCTAAAAGTGCGGTCAGGAGAAGCTTCGTCACCTGCTCCTTGCCGACCAGTACTTTCTGAATATTGTTCTGTATTTTATCTGCTAATTCTTTTCCTGTCTGTTCTGCCATACGCTCTCCTAAATGTAATAACGATTCGAATATTTATTCTTTTTATTATACCTTATAAAATAAAGTTCTGCCAGTCCCAAACGGCACATAAATATGAACTGCAAAGGAGAATCAGAATGGAAAATCAGGATTACAGAAACCAGGAAGAAATATTACAGCAGATGCGCCGACAGACACAAATAAAACCAGAGCAGGACGCACCCCAAAACGCCGCATCGAATAACAGCGGTACGTTCCGGATCCGTCTTGCTCTGGCGGGTGTACTTTTTTTGACAATTTTATTATTGGATCAAAACGGGAAAAGCTTTGCCGGAATCTCCATGGATCAGGTGCTTCGCTATGTCACCGAGACAGATTACAGCATGAGCATCAAAACCTGGGTGGAAACCGCGGTTAACGGTTTGCAAGTTCTGTAGTGATCTCTTCCCAGGTGACATCTTTTTCCGCCATCAGTACCATCATATGATACAGGAAATCGCTGATCTCGTATTTGACCTCATTAGGGTTGGGATTTTTGGCGGCAATGACGATCTCCGTCGCCTCCTCGCCCAGTTTCTTAAGGATCTTATCAATGCCCTTATCGAACAGGTAATTGGTATAAGAACCTTCCTTAGGGTGTACCTTACGGTCTTTGATCACATCGAAGACTTCTTCGAATACCTGTAAGGGATTGTTGCTTTCTTCGTAATCCTTTTTCGTGATCTCGTTGAAGAAGCAGCTGCGGCTTCCGGTATGACAGGCCGCACCCACCTGGGATACTTTCGCCAGGATCGTATCCATATCACAGTCAGCCACCAGTTCCTTCACGTACTGGTAATGACCGCTGGTTAAGCCCTTCAGCCACAGTTCCTGACGGCTTCTGCTGTAGTAGGTCATCTTGCCCAGCTTCAGAGTCTGTTCGTAAGCTTCCTCGTTCATGTAAGCCATCATCAGGACTTCCTGTGTCCGGTAATCCTGTACGATAACGGGCACCATGCCGTCACTGTTTTTCTTGAAATCTTCCCACTTATAGGCAGCCTGGAAGGATTCGATGGGAATATCATTCTCCCGACACAGATCCTTCAGGGCAACGATCTCTTTTACGTTATCATTGATGGTATTGCCGGTGACACCGCATACATTTTCGTAGGCGAAGATCTCCAGTAATTTATTCAGAGCCACCTGATTAATCTGCACGAAGAACGGCAGAGACAGAATGCTCTGCGTCTCCCGGATCTGGTGAGGGTTCATCAGGATCATGGCGGAGATATACTTTTCGATGCTTTCTTTATGTAATTCCAGCACGGCGGGATCATTGTAAGAGATCAGTATCTTATCCTTGCCGAATTTCAGGGAGACTTCTTCCGTGATCTCAATATTACTTTCTTTCTCATAGTCGAGAACTGCCTTTTTACATCCGGCATAAAGTAATTTCTTAATGTCTTCCATGCGCTTGACATTCCCGGCGCCGATGACATCCACTTCCGCTTTGGCACAGATCTCCTTGATGATATCCAGTGCCGCCTCATGCTCTGCATCCCCCTCGGACATATCAAAGATGATCAGTTCATCCGCGTTGTGCTCGCAGTAATAATCTGCCAGACGGACGGGATCCGTATCCACGATGGTGGTATCCGTAAGGTTTCTCACCGCATGCTCGTGATATAAATAAATACAGGGAACAAATTTCTTGATGATCATAACAGTATATCTCCCACAAATTTTCTTACAGGCTTCCTTTGGTACTTAAGACATCCGTTACCTTCGGATTATAGGAAACCGCCTGGTCCAGAGCCTTGGCAAATGCCTTGAACATTGCCTCGATCATATGGTGATTGTTGCCCGCGGACAGCATCTTGATATGTAAGTTCATACCGGCGCTGTAGGACACAGCATAGAAAAATTCTTTCACCAGTTCGGTATCCAGTTCTCCTACCTTCGGTACAGTGAATTCACATTCAAAATTAAGATAAGGCCGACCGCTCAAGTCAACGGCACACAGCGCAAGCACTTCATCCATAGGCAGGATAAAATAGCCGTAACGGTTGATGCCCTTTTTATCTCCCACTGCCTTTTTGATGGCTTCCCCTAAGACAATGCCGGTATCCTCCACCGTGTGGTGCCCGTCCACCTGCAGGTCGCCCTTCACCTTACAGTACAGGTCAAAAAAGCCATGTCTTGCAAGGCCGTCCAGCATATGATCAAAAAAGCCGATGCCGGTAGACAGGTCTGCTTTTCCGCTGCCGTCCAGATTTAAGGTAACGGCAATGTCGGTCTCTTTCGTTGTTCGGGTCACAGATGCTTTTCGTTCCATAATATCTCCTAGTCTTCAAATCTCACTTTAATACTGTTGGCGTGTGCGGTCAAGCCTTCACTTTTTGCAAAGGTCTCAATCTGATTGTGTACCTTTTCCAGAGCCTGTCTGGAATAAGAGATGATGCTGGTCTTCTTGATGAAATCATCCACATTTACCGGGGAGAAAAATCTCGCCGTGCCGTTGGTGGGCAGAATGTGGTTCGGACCCGCAAAATAATCTCCCAGAGGCTCGGAAGCATACTCGCCTAAGAAAATGGCACCGGCATTGCGGATACGTGTCATAGTGTCAAACGGATTCTTCGTAATGATCTCTAAGTGCTCGGAAGCAATGGCATTGGCGGCATCGATGGCATCTTCCATGTTGTCAGCCAACAGGATGTATCCGTAATTGTCCAGAGACTTCTGGATAATAGGTGCACGCTCCAGTACTTTAACAAAGCCGTCCACTTCCTCGGAGACCTTCTCGGCAAGCTCTTTTGAAGTCGTAATCAGAATAGCACTTGCCAGTTCGTCATGCTCTGCCTGGGACAGCAGATCCGCTGCAACGTATCTGGGAGTTGCGGTCTCATCCGCCAGCACCAGGATCTCGCTGGGACCTGCGATGGAATCAATGCTGACATATCCATAAACTGCCTTTTTTGCAAGGGCTACGAAGATGTTGCCGGGTCCGGTGATCTTGTCTACCTTCGGTACAGACTCGGTACCGAATGCCATCGCTGCGATTGCCTGGGCACCGCCCACTTTATAGATGGTATCCACACCGGCGATATCGGCAGCTACTAAGGTTCCGGGATTTACTTTGCCGTCTTTTCCTGGGGGGGTGGTCATAATGATCTCATCCACACCCGCTACCTTGGCGGGAATTACGTTCATCAATACGCTGGAGGGATATGCGGCTTTACCGCCGGGTACATAGACACCGGCTCTCTCGATGGCGGTGATCTTCATGCCAAGGATCGTACCGTCGGGCTTAGCATCGAACCAGCTGTTGCGCAGCTGCTTCTGATGGAAGGCACGGATATTTTCCGCGGACTGTCTGATCACATCGATCAGGTTCTCATCCATCTGCGCATAGGCTTCGGCAATTTCTTCTTTTGTCACGCGGATATTCTCTGCGGTCAATGCAAACTTATCGAACTGCAACGTATAATCGAATAATGCCTGATCTCCCTCGGCACGGACCTTTTCAATGATCTGGTTCACGGTACTTTCGTACTGAAAATAATTATTCGGGCTTCTTTTTAAAAGGTCGTTTAAAATACTCTGCTTTGATTCTTTATCCAGTGCTACGATTCTCATGTCTGTACACTCCCTTTTTGTTATTTTATGCCTGTTCGTTTAACTGCTTACGGATCGCTCCTACGAGCTTACGGATCCTGTCGGCTTCCATCTGCATGCTCACCGGATTGACGATCATGCGTGCGGACAGCGGACATACCTCTTCTAAGACTTCCAGACCGTTTTCTTTTAAGGTGGAACCAGTCTCCACGATATCTACAATGACGTCAGACAGCTCTACCAGAGGTCCTAATTCCACAGACCCGTTTAATTTGATGATGTCCACGGTCTGATGCTTTTTATTGTAAAAATACTCTCTGGCAATATTGGGGTATTTGCTTGCCACGCGGATCCGCTCATGGTGCTTTAACAGCTCTCTGGCGGAAGCCGGACCGCAGACACACATCCGGCATTTGCCGAAGCCCAGATCCAGCACTTCGTAGACGTTACGGTTCTCTTCTAAGATCGTGTCCTTGCCGACCACACCGATATCCGCGGCGCCGTATTCCACATACGTGGGAACATCGGGACCCTTTGACAGGAAAAATCGTAATTTATATTCTTCATTGACGAAGATCAGCTTCCTGGTATCTTTATCTTTCATTTCTTCGCAGGTGATACCGATCTTTTCAAAAAGCTCCAGTGTCTTTTTTGCAAGCCTCCCCTTGCCCAGGGCAAAGGTAAGATATCTTTCTTCGCTCATTACTGTCTTACCTCCTCATCTGCATTTGGTTCCGGAGAAAGTACGGTGGGAATTCCCGCGCTTCTTAACTTCCTGGCTTCGGCAAGCTTTTCCAGGTAATCCGCCTCGTCTCCCTCGCGGTAATACAAGGTCTTACCGGTAGCGGGAATAGCGATCTCCACTTTCTGACGGGATAAGGCTTCCAAAAGATCGTCAATGACAATGACGAAACCGATGGCTGCCGCATCCTTACCGAATTTCCGGAGCAGGTTGTCATAGCGTCCGCCCTTTACCACCGCATCTCCGATGCCATAGGTATATGCCTTGAAGACAACACCGGTATAATACTGGTATTTGCTGAGCATTCCGAGATCAAAGGAAATGTATTCCGCCACACCGTACTGCTCTAACCGTTCTTTTAATTTCTCCAGTCTTGCGATCGCCTGTAAGGATCTTTCATTTTTCACCAGTGCTCTGGCGTTCTCCAGGGATTCCATGTCCTCGAACATGTCGGCAAGCTTTAATAAAATGCTGTGATAAGGCTCGGGAATCTGCTTCTGCTCCAAAAGCTCCTGTGCAGCGAAAAAGTTCTTGCCGGAGATACAGGAACGGAGTTCTCTTTCGGTATCTTCATCCAGACCGGCTTCCTCGCAGAGCCCGCGGAAATAATCCACTTCGCCGATGGTCACCTGGAATCTGGTCAGTCCCGCACTCTTCAGAGCTTCGATGACCATGCTGATAACCTCCGCATCCGCTTCCACAGAAGGATCACCGATGAGCTCCGCACCCATCTGGGTCACTTCTTTTAATTTGCCCTGCAGATTGGACGTATTGGTGAAGGTATTGCCGTTGTAACTGAAACGAAGAGGTACCTTCTCTTCCATAAAATATTTTGAGGCGCAGCGGGCAATGGAAGGGGTAAAATCGGGACGCAGCACCAGGGTATTTCCTTCTTTATCAAAAAACTTATACAACTCCTTGCTGGGAGTGGTTCCGATCTCTTTGGAGAAAACATCGAAAAACTCAATGCTTGGCGTCTGAATATCCTCGTAACCGAAGCAATGGATCGCTTTCTGTAATTTCTGCTCCACCGCCAGTTTTCTGGCATATTCTTTGCCGTAAATGTCCCGGACTCCTTCCGGCGTATGTAATAATCTGTTATTCATAGCGCATCCTCAATTCATACACTTTAATATGTTAACGTGCTACCATATTATCATAGTAGCATGTAAAACTATTTGTAGTATACCCGGTGACTTTAAAGCTGTCAAGGAATTCTTCCTGAAATTCATCCCATAAATTAATCTTCTCTGTCTTCCAGATCTTTTTTCAGGATATCCAGATAGGGAACCAGGATGCCCTGATGCTTCGGAATAATATATTCCGGGTTCAGTTCCTCGAAGCGGAAACTCTTCCTGCCGCCCTCCTGAGCTCTGTCCCAGAAAAAACGCAGCATCTCGTAGGGCAGATAATACAACAGATCCTTGTGACTGTAGAAAATCAGGAAAAAAGCAATGCCGCCCTGTTTTTCAAACTGCCGCATGAACTCTACCTGATGGGGGTGAATATTCTGCAGGGAAAAGGTGTCCACCGCACATTCCTTGGCATCGAAGCACACCGGAATGCCCTGTACCGCACCAATGTAATCGACAGTACTCTTCTGTTCAAAGAAAGCCAGGGTGATCTGACGACTCTCCTTATCCATTTTGACCGGGGTGATCGGTGTGGGAATTTTCTGAATCAGTGCCAGTCCTGCCTCCGCATATTTTTCATTGGTACGATTGACCATATCCTCCAGTGTGGAGCCGCGGAGCCCGCGGGTATTCCATGTAGCCATTATTACCTATTCCTTTCTAACAGGCAGTGTCCGGAATGAGCTTCAGAGCCTGTAAGATCATTGCAAATTTATGGGGGAGCGGCGCGGTGAAAGTCTGTCCGCTTACCTTTGCAAGTGCTCCCTCTTCCCCCTCCGGGAAACATACTTTTCCGGCATGGAGCAGCTGATGATGCAGGGAATACTCTGCCTGCATTTTACGATTCAGTTTCGGATCTCCGTATTTCGTATCCCCGATCAGAGGGTGTCCGATGCTTGCTAAGTGGGCACGGATCTGGTGGGTCTTGCCGGTGACCAGTTCCACGGTTAACAGGGTATATTCGCCCGCTACCGCACCGGGGGTATAGATCGTCCGGATGTAGGAAGCTTCTTCCATTCCTTCCGGCTGCTCGGCGTAGACCTGTACGGTGTTCGTGCTCTCATCTTTATACAGATAGCCCTCCAAAGTGCTCTCCTGTACGATCTTGCCCTTGCAGACGGTCTGGTAATACTTTTTCACCGAACGGTCTTTAATCACACGGCTTAATGCCTGAGAACCGGCTAACGTCTTCCCGCACAGCACGATTCCGCTGGTATTACGGTCAAGGCGGTTGCAGACGGAAGGATGGAATGTGGCAAGGTCGGCTTCACTGATGGCTTTCGTGGACAGCAGATGCCCAATCAGCCATTCGTTCAAAGACAGATCCTCCGGCTTCGCCTTCTGGGTCAGAACCCCGGCAGGCTTATTCAATAATAAGATATCCTCATCCTCATAGATGACACAGACATCCTTTAGCGCCCGGTAAGCCTTGCGGTAAGCGGAAGTATCTTCCGCAGTACCGGCGCCGGACAGCGTGGCAAAGGTCTCCTCGGAGAAAAAGCATTTTACTTCATCTCCTTCGGCAAGGATCTCTTTTCCCTCTGCTTTTTTCCCGTTCAATGTGATATTTTTTTTGCGCAGCATCTTATAGAGAAAACCGCTTCCCGCATTGGGCAGGGCTTTTTTTAAGTATTTGTCCAGGCGCTGTCCTGCCTGATTTTTGCCGATGGTAAGTAACTGCATAAGACGCCCCTCCTTGAAAATTATGTTGAAAACAGGTTACAGAGATACGCTCTTTAAGGTCTGGCAGATCCCGGCAGTCAGCTGCGGCTGTTCCGGAAGTTCCTTTAACTGTTCACAGCGTTTTACGTATTTATCCAGATCGTTAAATATTTTCACAGAAGTCTCTCTGTAATTATCCTTTTTCAGAATGTCCTGAATATGCTTGTAGAAGGCCTGTTCCGCGAATTTCGGATCCGTAGTGTAGCCGCAGATCGTATTGCCGCAGACGGTCAGATGATGGATACAATAATTCTTCTCATAGGAAGTAAACACGCAATCGTAGAGTCCGGTAAGCCCTTCCGTGTGTGCTGCGATCTGTGCCGCATCCTGCTCGTCACAGCCCTTATAACGTAAGAACATGATCGTCTCTACCAGACTTTTACATGCGGGAAGACATCCCAACACTGCCACGATAGTCAACAGATTTTCCCGGCTTCCGGTGCTGACCCAGCCTGCGATAAACAGAGACAAAGAAATGGCAAAATAAAGTACCGTTCGTAAGATCTCATAGTTTTTTTGGGTGCGGAGATACCCGCGGGTTCCTTTATAGGCGTCTGTGGTAAACATTCTTTTGAATTGCATGAAATTAACTCCTTTGATAGCTTAATTCTTTTTATTTGCAGTATATAATGCCCGGATTTCCTCTTCTGTCAATGCCCGGTAGTCTCCCCTTGCAAGGGAGAAATCCAGCGACAGCGGTCCGAAGGATACCCGTTCCAGCGCGCACACATTGTTGTCCACTGCCTGCAGCATCCGTTTCACCTGGTGGAATCTTCCCTCATGAATGGTCAGAAGCAGATCTCCATTTTCGGTAAGTTCCGCTTTCGCAGGGGCTGTCGGTTTGTCATCTCCGATATCCAGTCCTTCTTCCAGGCGGTGGATATCTTCTTCGGAAAGGGGCTTTTCCGTTCTAACCAGGTAGGTCTTATCCACATGCTTTTTCGGCGACAGCAGATCATGTGCCAGGGCACCATCGTTGGTTAAGAGTAAAAGTCCGGTGGTATCCTTATCCAGTCGTCCCACCGGGAACAGATCCTTTCTATCCTTCGCAGACAGCAGTTCAAGCACAGTCTTTGCCGTATTGTCATTGGTAGCGGAGACCACGCCCTCCGGCTTATTTAACATATAGTAGACAAATTTCCGATACTGTAATTCCTGCCCCCGGAACGTGACGATATCTTTATTTTCATCGACTTTTTCTTCCGGCTTTTTGGCAATATTACCGTTTATCGTCACCAGTCCTTTGCGGATGGCATCTTTTACCTGGCTCCTGGTGCCGATATGATTCTCACATAAAAATTTATCCAGACGCATGCTTTTTCTCTTTCCCAACCTGATTTATTTCTATTTGTTATTTTTCGGCATATAGTATACAAACCTCCATGCAGAGGCTGTCATGAAAAAAATACCGGCAATTCTTTTCTTTGTGTTTCTGACCTGCTGTATGCTGACAAATTCCTCTATGAGCCTTGCCTTTGCTGCCCTGGGGCTGAACCTGTGGTATGAAAAAATGGTTCCGGTGCTGTTCCCGTTTATGGTGCTGTCGGGAACTCTGATCCGCATAGGACTTTCGGGCAGCCTGATCCATCCGGTAAGACCTGTATTCGGAAGACTGTATCAATTGTCGGATCCGGCAGTCTATGTGATTCTTATGGGATTCCTATGCGGCTTTCCCATGGGTGCCCGCACGATTGCGGAATTTCGGGACAGACAGGAACTTTCCATACCGGAAGGGCAATATCTTCTTGCTTTTTGTAATAATTTCGGTCCGGTATATTTTCTGGGCTTTGTACTGCCCACACTGCAACTGACACTTAAGGTACCGTACCTGATCGGAATGTATGGGATTCCGCTTCTCTACGGGCTTTTTCTAAGATATACCTTCTACCGAAGCATACTGCAGGAACACGTTTTAAGTCCGGCTTCCTCCGCCCCGCCACCTTGTGGAGCATCCCTGGCGGATGCACTGGATGATTCTGTGACTGCCGCCGGCAGAGGCATTTTACAGCTCGGAGGATACATGATCTTTTTTAATCTGTTGAATCTTCTGCCACGTCTGTGGCTTCCGAAGAGCTTTTTTCTGGCACCGCTTTTGGAAATCACCGGCGGATTGCAGATATTAGGGGATCGTTTCCCTCTTTATGTGCTGTTACTCCTCCCCTTCGGAGGCTTAAGCTGTATCGCCCAGACAGGCAGCTGCATCCGGAATACGGGACTGTCTTTAAAATCCTATATTTTTCATAAGCTGATACTGACCGGACTCACCGGGCTCTATTACCTGGGATGGTTCCTTCTGTCTCCGGATACTTTCCTGCTCTGATTCCTTCGTCTGCGCTTCTTATGTCTGCTGATCTGGATCTGATACAGTAGAAATACCACCAGAAGCAGAACGACCAGAATCCCGCAGATGACTAAAAATACAGTAAAGTTCACTTCTG
This sequence comes from Bacteroidales bacterium H4, assembly GCA_963650795.1. Lineage (GTDB taxonomy): Bacteria > Bacillota > Clostridia > Lachnospirales > Lachnospiraceae > Acetatifactor. Next base: position 7,784 of record CAVJMX010000011.1, on the reverse strand, counting down.
TTTTTTCTTCCGTAGCAGCGGAGGCATTCCCAGCCGCATCTGCCATGGTGAGAAGCGAATTCCCCGAGGAAGTCTCCTGTGCGTTTGCCGTTTCTGCCGCTTCTGAAGCTGCAATACTTGCCTGACGGGCTTCTTCTGCAGCCTTCTCCTGATCTATAAAGGGCTTATCAAAAGTGACCGGCGCACTCTCTGTAGACAGATCCGCCTGATTGTATCCCCGGACGGTGATCACCGGCTGCTCTCCCTTTGTAAAGCTCAGGGAAAAGGTGAAGGTATCGGGATAAGTTCCCGCCATAATATCCAGATCCGGCCAGGGAAGCAGTTCGGAATAGGTCTTCCCGCCGTCGGTGCTGTAATCATAATACATCATGGGACAGTCGTAGTCCGTCCCCGTCACTTCCAGCGTGACCTCTCCGGTCTCATAATCCGCATTCTGCAAAGTCAGCAGACAAATATCCGGTTCTGTCTTGTCACGTATGGTTACGGGCAGAATGGACTGCAGGGAGACTTCCGGAAGTGCATTTGCCTCGGCACTGTAATCGACGCCAAGACTTGCACTGGACAGCCCGAAATATTTTGCAACAGACAAAGCATCTTCTCTGCCGAAACGCTTCCAGTCGTCTTCGGTCTGACAGTAAGGAGTATCTCTGCTCTCATCCACATGACAGTGTTCGATGATTGCCGATGGGATGCCTCTGGCAGTGCTTTCTCGGATGATTCCGTAATAGTCGTCACCGTTATCCTTAAGCTTCGTCTTCACTCCTCGTAAGAACAGCCCCATTCCTTTCATCTGCTGCATCTGTTCCCAGCCGAACTGATAGCCGTAGGCATTATAGGGTTGTACGGAAGAGATCCATACCTCGGAACCGAACAGATCATGATCCACGGAAGCATTATAATGAATGCTGAACAGGAAATCCGCATTCCGCTCTGCGGCGAACTGTGCCCGGTCTGCCAGCGACATGGTCACATCGTCCGTATGGGTCAGGTAGACGTCTACATTATCGTATTTTAACAGTTCTTCATACATGGCAAGGGCGGTTACCATGGTCATTTGTTTTTCCTGAACGATTCCTTCCAGGGTTCCTTCGTTATCCCCGCCGTGTCCGGGGTCGATCACGATGGTGATCCGCTCTCCGGTCTCCTGGGCTCTGGGTGCCGCCTGGGCATTCAGGGAATTTCCAAAAAATAAGGCTGCCGCAAGACTGACCGCACAGATCATTGTCCTGACTAACAGCCCCTTTTGCATGTTACTTGCTTTCATTCTTTCATCCTTTAAATTGCTTCTTTCATTTTCAAAAAACCAGCTTTCAGCCGAAAACTGGTTTTTATGATTACGAATATGATTTACATGACATTCAGGCTGTCATTTCCGTCGGAAACGCCATCCACATCCTCCAGATCCTCGTCTACCGGATGAAGTTCATTGCGGTTGGACTGGATAATGTCGCGATACTGGTTCAGATTACCGATCAGGGCATCGTAATTCGCACTTGCCTGCTGGGTGGAAGAAGAAATAATATTCTCCAGGTGCGCCAGCATATCGTCCATGTACTGCATGGCGGCGGATTTGACGTTATTCGCCTCGATGGTGGCATTGTCTAAGATCTCCTGCGCCTGCTTGCTTGCCATGGTAACTACTTCATTCGCCTGGGCATAAGCCTGCTGCATGATCTCATGCTCATTGATCAGCTCGTTGGTATGCACGGTAGCTTCGTTGATCAGGGCTTCTGCCTTTGCCTTGGCATCATTCAGAATAGCCTCTTTATTGCTGATAATCTTCTGATACCGCTTGATCTCATCAGGGGTCTTCATGCGCAGCTCCCTAAGCAACTCATCGATCTCGTCCTTATTGACGATAATCTCGGTGCTGGACATGAATTTCGGCTTACAACTCTCGATATATTCTTCTATTTCATCAATTAACTGTTCGATTCTGCTGCTCATGAAACTCTCCTTATTTACACATCACTATTCTCTGAAAGCTTTTTTTCACGATATTTGTCGTAGATCAGTTTTGCCACAAAATCCGGAACGCAGGGAGTAATGTCTCCGTCAAAGCTTGCAATCTGCTTAATAGCGGAAGAACTGAGATAAGCATATTCCAGACTGGTGGTCAGGAATACCGTATCGATCTTCCCATGGGATAACATCCGGTTCGTCTGTGCCATCTGCAATTCGTATTCAAAATCCGTAATGGCACGCAGTCCCCTTACGATAACATGCAGATCCTTCTCCCTGGCATAATCCACTAAAAGCCCGCTGAAACTGTCGATCTGCACATTGGGCAGATCTTTTGTGGCTTCTTCTAGTATCTTAACACGTTCTTCTACAGAAAACAACGGGGTCTTTTCTTTATTATTTAAAACACTGACGATCAGAACATCAAATATTTCGGATGCCCGCCTTATAATATCCATATGTCCGTTCGTGACGGGATCAAAGCTTCCGGTGTAAACAGCTCTTTTCATAGAGTCTCCGTTCCGCAGTGCTACTTCTTACGAAGGAACACATGCTTGTTGGTTTTGTATTTTTTCTCACGGATCACTTCAAAGCCTAAATCTTCCGCATAGGAAAAATCCGTATGCAGAGAAGCTTCCACCAGGATCAAGGTCTCTTCGGAGACATATTTTGCATAGCGCAGCTGTTCTAAAACTCTGCGCTCCTGCTCCTGATCGTAGGGCGGATCCATGAAGATCACATCCACATGCCTTTCATAGATGCCGGTCAGTCCCGCACAGGCATCTTGTTTTAATACTATAGCACGATCCTTCATTTTCGTAAATGTCAGATTGTCCTCAATACAGGCAAGTGCCTTCGGTGCATTTTCGATAAAATATGCTTTTCTGGCACCGCGGCTCAATGCCTCAATACCGATGCCGCCGCTGCCACTGAAAATATCCACGAACACGCAGTCCGGAATATATGTCTGCAGCATATTAAAAAGGGTCTCCTTGATCCGGTCGGTGGTAGGTCTCGTATCCATGCCTTCCGGTGTTTTTAAAGGAAGACTTCTTGCAGTTCCTGCAATGACTCTCATATATTTTCTCCGTTTCTAAGCCTTTCTAAGCCTACGTTGTTATACTCTGACTTTGGTACCCTTGCTGTCCCGCTTGCCAAGCTTTAAATTGTTCAGGACAAGCTGTTTGCCCTTGTACTCGATGGTGGTCTCTACGGCATTTTTCGTATAATATACATTTTCCACCTGATCACCGTCCCCAAGCTTCATACCGCGGACACCGATGGCGCCTTTCTTTTTCTCGGGGATCTCATCGATGGCAAACCGAAGGAAAAATCCGGCTTTCGTCTGCAATACGATATTCCGCTGATCCGTCAGAGCCGCAACGCTTACGACACTGTCGCCCTCCGCCAGTTTCGTAGCGGCAACGGTACGCTTGGTCACATCAAACTCTCCGCCGTCTACTACCTTTAACATGGACTGGGCGGTGGCGAAGATCACCTGGCACAGATTCAGTTCTTTCTGACTGGTGATGTATATGATCTCTTCGGTCTTCTGACTGAAATTGCTGACGTTGTCTATCGGCGTGCCCTTGTCACGGAACTTACCGTACGGCAGATCCAGCACCTTGATGGTATGCATCTGTCCGGTGGTGGTGAATAGGCAGATCCTTCCGGTATTTTTGCAGGTGAAGATATATTTATTCTCTGCATCGGCAGCTTCTTTATTCCGCTCATAGGTGGAGACATCCACGGTCTTGGCATAGCCGAAACGATCCATCAGGAAGACCACATCCATCTCTTCTAACTCTTTTTCCTTGTAGACCGCTTCCTGACCGTTCTCAATGACGGTCTTGCGGGGATGGCTGTATTCCTTCTTAAATCCGTCCAGCTCATTCATGATGACCTGTGCCATGGAATCTCTGCGGTCCAGAATATCTTCGTAACGGTAGATATTCGCCATGGTCTCTTCGTGCTCGTTAATCAGTGCTTCCAGTTCCAGACCGATCAACTTATACAGACGCATCTCCAGAATGGCATTTGCCTGCTTCTCGGTAAACATCAGCTGGGCTGCCATGATCTTGGACTCCTTGGACTTGAACTTAATGCCGTCCACCTTGCCCTCCACGAGGCAGGCTTTCGCCATGGCGCGGTCCTTGGAACCACGCAGGATCTCGATGACCAGATCAATAACATTACATGCCTTGATCAGACCTTCCTGGATCTCCTTGCGTTCCATCTCTTTTGCCAGCAAATTGGTATATTTTCTGGTAGCTACTTCAAATTGGAAGTCCACATTCGCCTTGATGATCTGCTTTAAGCCCATAGTCTCGGGTCTGCCGTCAGCAATGGCAAGCATGTTCACGCCGAAGGTATCCTCTAAACGTGTCTTCTTATAGAGCATATTTACGAAATTCTCGGGATCTGCATCCTTGCGCAGCTCGATGACGATACGGATGCCCTCCTTGGAAGACTGGTTGGAAATATCCACGATATCCTGGGTCTTCTTCGTCTCGGACAGAGCTGCCACATCGGATAAAAATTTCGCAATATTGGCACCGATCATGGTATAAGGGATCTCGGTGATCACCACGTTGGTCTTGCCGGCTTTGCCCTTCTGGAATTCCACCTTACCGCGAAGCTTGATCTTGCCGGTTCCGGTCTCGTAGATCTCTTCCAGTTCGTCCTTATTGATAACGATACCGCCGGTAGGGAAATCCGGTCCCTTTAAGTAACGCATCAGTTCTTTCGTCGTGATCTCATTATTGAGCATATACGCCTTTACGGCATCGATGACTTCCCCAAGATTATGAGGGGGAATACTGGTTGCCATACCAACGGCAATACCCTCTGAACCGTTGACTAACAGATTGGGGATCTTGACCGGCAGTACGGAAGGTTCTTTCTCCGTCTCATCGAAGTTCGGTACGAAATCCACCACATCCTTATCCAGATCCGCCAGGAAAGCTTCCTGGGTCACCTTCTGCAGTCTTGCCTCGGTGTAACGCATGGCAGCGGCACCGTCTCCCTCGATGTTGCCGAAGTTACCGTGTCCGTCAATTAAGGGCATGCCCTTTTTGAAATCCTGGCTCATGACTACCAGTGCTTCATAGATGGAGCTGTCGCCGTGGGGATGGTATTTACCCATGGTATCACCTACGATACGGGCACTCTTACGGTAGGGGCGGTCATAACGGATTCCCAGCTCATGCATATCGTAGAGAGTTCTACGCTGTACCGGCTTCAGACCGTCTCTGACATCCGGCAGAGCTCTGGCGATGATAACGCTCATAGCATAGTCAATGAACGATTTCTGCATCTCCTCGGAGTATTCTGTTTTTATGATTCTACTGTCGTCCATTTCTGGTCCTCGTCTTTCTGACATTACATTTCAGGATCTTGCGCTACCGGACGTACTAAATATCTAATTCCGCATCCGTAGCATGATCGTAAATAAAGGCTTTTCTGGGAGGTACATCCGTACCCATGAGAAGCTCCGTCATCTCGGAAGCCATGCGGGCATCCTCGATCTCCACTAATTTTAACAGTCTGCGTTCCGGATCCAGTGTGGTCTCCCACAACTGTTCGGCATCCATCTCACCCAGACCTTTGTATCGCTGTAAGGTAAAAGGTCCCTTGTGGGTCTTACGGTATTTTTCCAACGCTTTGTCATCATAGAGATATTTTTCTTCTCCCTTAGAGGGCATTGCCTTATATAAGGGAGGCATTGCTATGTATACATGACCCTCGAAGATCAGATCCGGCATGAAGCGGTAGAATAAGGTCAGTAACAGTGTGGAAATGTGCGCACCGTCCACATCGGCATCCGCCATGATGATGATCTTGTCATAGCGCAGCTTGGTAATATCGAAATCGTTGCCGTATCCTTCGGAAAATCCGCAGCCGAAAGCATTGATCATAGTCTTGATCTCCGCATTTGCCAGTACCTTGTCGATGCTGGCTTTCTCTACGTTCAGGATCTTACCGCGGATGGGCAGAATCGCCTGATACATACGATTTCTCGCTGTCTTGGCGCTGCCGCCCGCAGAGTCACCCTCTACGATGAAGATCTCACACTTGGAGGGATCTCTGGATTCGCAGTTTGCCAGTTTACCGTTGGAATCAAAGGAGAACTTCTGCTTCGTCAGCATATTGGTCTTGGCTTTCTCTTCTGTCTTACGGATCTTGGCTGCTTTTTCCGCACAGCCGATGATGCTCTTTAAAGTCTCCAGGTTACGGTCGAAAAATCTTACGATCTCTTCGCCGGTTACTTTTGCCACTGCCTTGGCAGCGTCCTGGTTGTCCAACTTTGTCTTGGTCTGTCCTTCAAAGCGGGGATCCGGATGCTTGATGGATACCACCGCGGTCATTCCGTTTCGGACATCGGCACCGGTAAAGTTTGCATCCTTTTCCTTTAAAATATTTAATTCTCTGGCATAAGTATTAATCACATTGGTGAACTGGGTCTTGAAACCGGTAAGGTGGGTACCACCCTCGGAGTTGTAAATATTATTACAGAAGCCCAGTACATTCTCATGGAACTCATTCACATACTGAAACGCCACTTCCACAGAGATGCCTTCGCTCTCACCGGAAAAGAAAATGACATCATGTACGGTCTCCTTGGAGCGGTTCATATCCTTTATGAAGCCGATGATACCTTCCGGTTCATGGTAAGTGACCTTCTCCGGCTCTTCTTTTCTCTTATCTTCAAAAATAATCGTAAGCTTCGGATTCAGATAAGCGGTCTCATGGAGACGGCTCTTAACCTCATCCTCCTTGAAGCGGGTCTTGTCAAAGATGGTGTCATCCGGCAGGAAATTGATGGTCGTACCGGTCTCTCTGGTCTTGCCCACCACGGGAAGCAGTCCGTCCACCAGATCCATGACGGGAATTCCTCTCTCATAATGATCCTCATAGATGCATCCGCCGCTCTTGACTCTGACAGTCAGTCTGGTGGAAAGGGCATTCACGACAGAGGAACCTACACCGTGCAGACCACCGCTGGTCTTGTAGGCGGAATTGTCGAATTTACCGCCGGCATGCAGAGTCGTGAACACCAGTCGCTCCGCGCTGATGCCTTTTTCGTGCATTCCCACGGGAATACCTCGGCCATTATCTTCTACGGTAGCGGAACCGTCCGCCTCCAACGTTACTTTTATGGTATCGCAGTATCCGGCAAGGTGCTCGTCCACAGAGTTGTCTACGATCTCGTAGATCAAGTGGTTCAAACCTTTAGTGGAGACACTGCCGATATACATTCCGGGTCTCTTTCTTACCGCTTCCAGACCTTCCAGGACGGTAATACTTGAGGCGTCATAATTATTGTCTTTTGCCATGAAATGGAACTCCTTATCAACACATTATTGTCTTAAGTATATCATAGATTTTGTGTTTGGAAAAGCAAAAAATACAAGGGATAGGGGAAGAAAAAGCCCCGGAGAACTTCTGCTCTCCGGGGACTTAAGATTCTAAACGGTTATTTTTTTACAACATGCCAGTGCCAGGGAACCGGGTCCGATATGGCAGGCAACGCTTAAGGACAGGGGATCTAAGTGAATATCATATCCGGGGAATTCCGCTTCCACTTCAGCGCGGAACTGCTCTGCTGCGGCTCTGTCATAGGTATAAGCGATCTGCATCCAAATATGCTTGTCTTCCGTCATGCCGCCGAAGCGCTCGTTGATGTCCTTCTTGATGGCATTGATCATCATGGACTTGCCCTGAGAGGTGGTTCTTGCCTTTGCGAAAGCATCCAGCTTTTCACCCTGGATGGTAAGCACCGGCTTCAAACGAAGCATGGTACCGATGGCTGCGGCTGCCGG